>JAEYRQ010000219.1 GCA_023435545.1 Pseudomonadota bacterium
CCTCGAACCTGCTCAAGCCGGCGTTGCAGAGCGGCCAGCTGCGCTGCATCGGTTCGACCACCTACAAGGAGTACCGGCAGCACTTCGAGAAGGACCGGGCGCTGGTGCGCCGCTTCCAGAAGATCGATGTCGCCGAGCCGACCGTGCCCGACGCCATCAAGATCCTCAAAGGGTTGAAGCCCTATTTCGAGGATTTCCACGGCGTGAAGTACACCAACGACGCCATCAAGTCGGCGGTGGAGCTGTCGTCGCGCTACATCCACGACCGCAAGCTGCCCGACAAGGCGATCGACGTGATCGACGAGTCGGGCGCCTCACAGATGCTGCTGCCGGCCTCCCGGCGCCGCCGCGTGATCGGCGTCAAGGAGGTCGAGGCGACGGTGGCGACGATGGCACGCATCCCGCCGAAGACCGTATCGAAGGCCGACTCCGAGGTGCTGCAGCACATCGACGAAAACCTGAAGCGCGTCGTCTTTGGCCAGGACCGGGCGATTTCGGCCCTGGGGGCGGCGATCAAGCTTGCCCGCGCGGGACTGCGCGAGCCGGAGAAGCCGATCGGCTGCTACCTGTTCTCCGGTCCGACCGGCGTCGGCAAGACCGAGGTCGCCAAGCAACTCGCCCAGCTGCTCGGCGTCGAGCTGCTGCGTTTCGACATGTCGGAGTACATGGAGCGCCACACCGTCTCGCGGCTGATCGGTGCACCTCCCGGTTATGTGGGCTTCGACCAAGGAGGACTGCTGACGGACGGCGTCGACCAGCACCCGCACTGCGTCCTGCTGCTCGACGAGATCGAGAAGGCGCATCCGGACCTGTTCAACATCCTCCTGCAGGTCATGGATCACGGCAAGCTGACCGACCACAATGGCAAGCAGGTCGACTTCAGGAATGTCATCCTGATCATGACCACCAATGCCGGGGCGGCGGATCTCGCCAAGGCGCCGATCGGCTTCGGCCGGGTGAAGCGCGAGGGTGACGACGAGGAAGCGATCAACCGGATGTTCGCGCCGGAATTCCGCAACCGGCTGGACGCGGTCATCCCCTTCGAGTCACTGCCGGCCGAGGTCGTGGCGCTGGTCGTCGAGAAGTTCGTGCTTCAGCTGGAGGCGCAGCTCGCCGACCGCGGCGTCACCATCGAGCTGAGCGACGAGGCGAACAAGTGGATCGCGGAGCGGGGTTACGACGTCCAGATGGGTGCCCGACCGCTGGCGCGGGTCATCCAGGAGCACATCAAGAAGCCGCTGGCCGACGAAGTCCTGTTCGGGAAGCTGAAGAACGGTGGGATCGTCAAGGTGCTCCTAGAGCAACCCAAGGACGCGCCGTCCCGGCTCGCCTTCGAGTTCGTCGAGGCGCCGCCCAAAGCGCCGCCGCCACCAAGGCCGCGGCGCAAGGCCAAGCCGAAGAAGTCCGGCCCGAAGGGCGGCGAGGGGTCGCGTAGCGGCGGCCCGGTCGTGCCGAAGATTCCGCTGCCAAGCCACTGACGTCCGGTCAGGGGCGGCATCATGGGCCTCTGGGGATGAGTGTCGGCCGATGGCGGGCCGTCATGCTGGGCGCGCGCCGGGCAGCGGGCGTACCTGGCATGGTGCTGTTCGCGTCTTTCGTCGGCTTCGGCGCCTTCGCCCGCGCCGCCGGGCTCGACTTCTGGCAGACGGTCTACATGACCTTCACCGTCTTCGCGCTGCCGGGTCAGGTGGTGCTCGTCGACCAGATCGATTCCGGCGCGACGCTCATTGCGGCGACCGTCGCCGTCACCATAACCGCGGTCCGGCTGATGCCGATGACGGTATCGATCCTTCCGGTGCTTCGCGGAGAGCACACCCCACTCTGGCAGCAGACGCTGATGGCGCATTTCGTTGCGGCCACGGTGTGGATCGAATCGATGCGACGGATACCCGAGCTCGATCGGGCGGACCGGGTGCCATATTATCTCGGTCTGGCCGGAGTGCTCTGGCGGCTGACGATGTGCGCCTCCGGGATCGGGTATCTGATCGCCGGCGAGGTGCCGACTGACATCTCCGCCGCGCTGCTGCTGCTTACGCCGCTCTACTTCCTGTTCTCGCTGATCACGGCGATACGGGAGCGGCTGGACTTGGCGGCGGTGCTGGGCGGATTGGCGCTGGGGCCCGTGTTCTATCTCTACGTGCCGGGGCTCGATCTGCTGTGGACCGGCCTCGCCGCGGGGACCCTCGCCTGGGCGATCGGCCGGCGGCGTCGGGCATGACCGCCGTCGGGGCGGGTATAGGGCCGTATCTGTTCATCGCGATCGCGGGATTCCTGGCGACCGACATATGGCGGGTGCTGGGCGTGCTGTTCTCGGTCCGCCTCAACGAGGACAGCGAGATCCTGCGCTGGGTGCGCGCGGTGTCGACCGCGCTGGTCGCGGGTCTGATCTCGCGGCTGATTCTGTTCCCTGTGGGGGACCTCGCGAGTGTCGGCCTTGGCCTTCGCCTGATGGCCGTCGCGGCCGGTCTCGGCACCTACTTCCTGCTCAGGCGGAGCCTGTTCCTCGGCATCGTCGCCGGAGAGGCGGCGTTGCTGGCGGGGCTGTGGCTGGCGCCGTGACACCCATCTTGGCGGCTACGCCGCCAGCGTCGGCCGCAGGATTTCCGCCACCTCCTTGAGCACCGCCTGATCCTCCATCGTCACGCCGTGCGGGCGCATCGGCTGGTCGGCCCAGCGCGGGATCACGTGGATATGGATGTGGAACACCGTCTGGCCGGCGCCCGCGCCGTTGAACTGCTGGATCATGAAGCCGTCGGCGCCAAGTGCCTGCACGATCTTCGGGCCGAGCGCCTGCACGACGCCCATCAGGTTGCCGAGATCGTCGAGGCCGATGTCGGCGAGGCCGGTCGCCTTCACCTTCGGGATGACCAGCGTGTGCCCGCGCGTGCGCGGCATGATGTCGAGAAAGGCCAGCGTGTGCTCGTCCTCATAAACTTTGTGGCAGGGTATCTCGCCGCGCAGGATCTTTGCGAAGATGTTGCTGGCGTCATAGGCGGCCATGCGGGTCTCCTCTGCCGGTCTTGCGCCGCGGTAGGTTCCAGACGCGGACGTCCGCGTCAATCGGTCCCGGTG
>JAEYRQ010000361.1 GCA_023435545.1 Pseudomonadota bacterium
GAACAACAGCTTTCCGAGTTGAATGTCGCCTTCGTCACCGCACGAACCGATACAGCCGAGAAGCGCTCGCGAATGGAGCAGACCAAGAAACTTCTCGAACAAGGCGGCAGTCTGGAGACGATCCCCGAAGCATTGGGATCGAACCTGCTTTCGGCATTGAGAAGCCAGCACGCGGAGGTCGCGCGCACGGAAGCGCACTTGTCAACGAAATACGGAGAGCGCCACCCTGACGCCGTAAAGGTTCGCGGTCAGCTCTACCAGCTCGTGTCCCAGATAGAGGCTGAGACCGGCCGCATAGTCGACACCCTGGAACATGAACTCAGGGTCGCCGAGGCGCGTGAGGCATCGCTCGCCAATGCCTTGGGGCTCGTTTCCGGACAGTACGGAGCTGACGGGCAGGCCGCGGTCCAGCTGAGGCAGCTCGAGCGCATTGCCGCGGCCGACAAAGAATTATACCAGGCCTTTCTTTCAAGAGCCCGGATAGCCGAGGAGGAGTCGACATTCCCGGTCAGCGAGGCTCGCGTGATCTCGGGGGCGAGCGTCCCTGAGAACGCTTACTTCCCGAAGAAGAAGCTATTTGCAGCATTGGGTTTGGTGTTGGGGTTCGGCCTCGGGACCGCCTCCGCCATTATGTCCGAGTTGATGCGCGTCGGATTCATCGCCCGGCGCGAGGTGGAGGAAGCGGTCGACCTGCCCGTACTGGCGGCCGTTCCCAAGGTCAGCAGTTGGAAGCACAGCGCGGGAACTACCGCGGCCCGGACCTCGGCGCAGAGCATCGTCCAAACGCATCTGCCTTGTCTGGAAGCCCTCCGAACACTGCGGTTCGGCATCGAATTGCGACTTGCGAGCGCCCACTCCTGCCGCGTCATTCAGATAACCTCGACCTTGCCGGAAGAGGGAAAGACAACGCTCGCCGCGGGACTTGCGGCCTGCGCCGCCGCCGGAGGAGAGCGGGTATTGCTTATCGACGCGGACCTGCGCCGCTCTGCGCTGACCAGCCAGTTTGAGATGCAGGATCGCATCGGACTGAGTGAGCTTCTGACGCTGTCAGCAGAGCCACTCAGCGCGTTCCAGCTGGATGAACGGTCCGGCATCTATCTTCTTCCCGCTGGAGACAGGTCGGCCAATCCTCCGGGGCTTCTCGGATCCGATCGCATGAGGGCGATCATCGACTGCCTCCGGTCGGGCTTCGACCTCATCATCATCGATTCTCCGCCCGTAGCGGCAGGTATCGACGCGTGCGTCCTGTCTCGCCTCGCCGACAATGTCATCTTCGCAGTGAAATGGCGGGCAACTCCCCGTGAGTGCGTCTTCTACGCCGCCTCCCAGCTCCGCTGCAGAAAGGCAGGCGTTGGTGTAGCCCTGACAATGGTCGACCTCGAACAATTGCCGAAATATGGGCGCTATATGTCGATCGAGAGCGAGAAACTTCGAAAGAGATATATCGAGTAACCCTCTCGTCACGATTTTGAATGAGGCAGAGCCTCTCTGGCGGCGGCATATCCCCCGAGGGTTCTTGGCATGCTTTCAACTATTGCAGGAGTTTTACAATGTGTTCCCATCACAACTCGTCATTCCGGGATCCGCTTAGCCCACAAGATCATGCTGGCGATGCCGGCTCTCGATGGTACGCGATCCAAACTCGCCGGCAGATGGAGTCCATCGTAGAGCAGCAACTTTTGCTTCAGGATTTAGCTGTCTACTATCCGCAACGCGAGAAAACTGTGCGGCATGCACGCCGGATCTATACACGAGTGGGACCGTACTTCGACTCCTACCTGTTCGTTCAGCTCGACATCCAGCACTACCGATGGCGGAGCGTGAACTCGACGTTCGGTGTCGTCAGCCTGGTAGCATCCAATGGCACACCTCTCCCGGCACCGGTCGGCGTCGTCGAAGCGCTGATCTCTGCGACGGACTCCCGCGGAGTGCTTCAGCCACGGTCATTGCTGGCGCCGGGGAGGAAGGCACTGATCACCGCTGGCGCCTTCATGAATCAGATCGGCGTCATCGACCGGGCGGACGAAGCTGGTGCGGTTCGAATACTGCTGGAGATCATGCACCGCAGGGTGCCCGTCTACGTCGACAGGCAGATCGTCTGCGCAGTCTAGTCGATCATCAATCGCGGGCAGTCTCGGTCGGCCCGAGCGTCCCACAAGATATTCTTGGCTCTCGACCGAACCCGGCGGCGGCGTAGCGCTCATCGATACCGGGCAACAAAATTCTGGAGTACGGTATCCGCCAACCGCACGACGAGTGGGACGAGTGTGGGCGGTCGCAATGCGGCGCACCCACACCCGGTAAGCTACTCGTCGTTCTGCTCGAAGAGTCCGCGCGTTAGGTATGCCACCTCCGTGCGATTCCGAGCTCCGAGCTTCTTCATGATGTTGCGGACATGCACCTTGACAGTGCTCTCTTGCATGTTGAGGTCGTAGGCGATCACCTTGTTCGCCTTGCCCTGGCGGAGCGCCTCGACAACCTCGGCCTGGCGGGGTGTGAACATGTCGGCGAGCCGGGACTTGCGGCCCTGGACACCACCTGGCGCCATGCGGGCCGCGATCATGCTGCTGGCCGGCACATAGGTGCCACCAGCCCGCACCAGGCGCATGGCCTCGATAGCGACTTCCAAGGGTACGCTGGTGGGAATGTAGCCTCTGATACCTTGCTCCAGAGCATCGAGTATCCCGTCGGCATCCTCGCCATCTGACACCAGTACGATACGGCTGAGAAGATCAGCGTCGCCCATCCGGGCGAACTTCGCCAACGTCTCGTCCTCGAGCTTCCCCCGTCTGCCGATGCAATAGAGGATCAAGCTAGGCCGCGACTGCTTGTCCTTCACAGCGATCCATTGATCAATGTCGGCACAAGCATGCACATTCTGCTCGCCCACAATATGAGCAATACTTTGGGAGATGCAATCCCTTATGAGAACGCGGCTCTCAATGACCACAATCAGGTCGGAGTTGTTCTTACAGTCCTTTCCTTTGTCAGATTCTTCATTGTCTTGATATTCCATCATCCCAATCGGGATCATACTCGTTCTGTCAATACTTGCAGACCAAATTGAGCGGCTTTCGATTGTTGACGCCATGACACCTACTCCTCGGTGCAATCACGCTGGCATTCTCTGGAAGTTGCCGCATCCAGTCATTCGGCCCCCTGAAATACCTGAACTTATCTCCTTGTTTCGCTGACCTTGGACAGTCAAAAAAGACACAACGAAGTGAAGCTGGCCGACCTTCAGCCAGGTCACAGACCTCCCAGGTCTCAGATTTCAGGGAAGATGTCGGCCCGCAGCCGACGAACCAGCCCCCGCGACCGAAGCGCGCACAACCGAGTACTGAGATCCGATCCAGCCTGTAGCCCTTTTTCGACCGGCGATCACGCCGACTGGCCGATAGGGGTACCATCTCCCATGACTTCTTGGTTAGGTTGCCTACGTCCCAAATATATCCATCTTAAAATGATATCGGAAGTACCTATGTTGGCTTAACAAATCGCCAGTTGCGCAATCCGGCACTTCCAGGAGCATCGCAAGAAGGTTGCCGGCGACAGGATCGACGAGGCAGTCTCCGGTGCATCCCGATGCAAATAAACGATAATCTGAACGATCGGCAAAGCGCTTTATAGCGCCCATTACCCCAGTCCAATCTTCTCGCCCCGCCTTACCGGATTAACTGCGATGCCGATCCGGAGGAGGCTACGGTACCTCGAAAGGAGTATAGCTCGCCTACCGACCCGGCGGGACGCCGCAACGGTAAGCACGCCCCGAAGTGCGGTGTCGCCGCCCGGCCACCCCCCTGGCCAGGGCGGCTAACCTTTCCCGACGGAGAGTTGAACCCGGCGTCTACTCCGTGCGCAGGGTGCCCATACGCCGATCCGCCGCAGTACCCTATCCCGCCAGCGTGTAGGCGGTTTTCACCGTGGTATAGAACTCACGGGCATAGGCGCCCTGCTCGCGCGGCCCGTGCGAGGAACCCTTCCGGCCGCCGAAGGGGACGTGGTAGTCGACGCCCGCCGTCGGCAGGTTGACCATCACCATGCCGGCCTCGGAGTTGCGCTTGAAGTGCGCGGCGTATTTCAGCGACGTTGTGCAGATGCCGGACGACAGACCGAACTCGGTGTCGTTGGCCACCTTCAGCGCCTCGTCGTAATCGCCCACCTTGATGACGCTGGCGACGGGACCGAAGATCTCCTCGCGGCTGGTGCGCATCTGGTTGTTGGCGCCGGTCAGCAGCGCCGGGGCGAGGTAGAAGCCCTCGGTCTCGCGGTTCAGCCGCTCGCCGCCGATGACCTCGCAGCCCTCCTCCTTGGCCAGCGCAATGTAGCGCAGGTCCTGCTCGAGCTGCTTCTCGTCGACGACCGGGCCAATGTCGGTGCCCTGCTTCAGCGCGTTGTCGATCTTCAGCGACTTGAGCTTCGCGGTCATAGCCTCGACGAAACGATCATGAATCGTCTCGGTGACGATCAGCCGCGAGGAGGCCGTGCAGCGCTGTCCGGTGGAGAAGAAGGCGCCGTTGACGGCAGACCCGACGGCGATGTCGAGATCGGCATCGTCGAGGACGACCATCGGGTTCTTGCCGCCCATCTCGAGCTGGACCTTCTTGCCGTTCTCCGCGCAGGCGAGCGCGATGCGCTTGCCGGTCTGGACCGACCCGGTGAAGCTGATGGCGTTGACGTCGGGCGAGCCGACGATCGCCTCGCCGACCACCGAGCCCCGCCCCATCACCAGATTGAGGACCCCGGCGGGAAGCCCCGCGTCCACCAGGATCTCGACCAGCGCATGCGCCGAACCCGGCACCAGGTCGGCCGGCTTCAACACCACCGTGTTGCCCCAGGCGAGCGCCGGGGCGATTTTCCAGGCGGGGATGGCGATCGGGAAGTTCCACGGGGTGATCAGGCCGACGACGCCGACCGCTTCGCGGGTGATCTCGACGCCGACACCTGGCCTCACCGAGGTGATCGCCTCGCCGCCCGGGCGCAGCGCCTCACCGGCGAAGAACTTGAAGATCTGCCCGGCGCGCGCCGCCTCGCCGATGCCTTCGGGCAAGGTCTTGCCCTCCTCGCGCGACAACAGCTTTCCGAGCCGCTCCTTCTCCGCGAGGATCCGGCTACCGGCCGCGTCCAGGACGTCGAAGCGCTGCTGCGGGGTCGAGCGCGACCAGGTGTGCAGCGCGTCCTTCGCCGCAGCGATCGCTGAATGTGTGTCGGCCGTGGTGGCGCGGGCATACTCGCCTACCACGTCGCTCAGGTCGGACGGATTGACGTTCGGCGCATATTCGCCGCCCTGAACCCACTTGCCGCCGATCAGATTGTCGTGTCTCGCCGTCACTTCGGCCTCCTTGGTGATGGTGTATCGGGGCCGTCGACGCGCGGCGACCAATTCGTTCGCGCGGAAACAGACCGCGCAAAAGCGCGTTCGTCAACGCCTGCGGAATACCGGGGGTCGCTTTTCCTTGAAGGCCTGACGCCCCTCGCCCGCATCCTCGGTGGCGAAGCAGACGGTCTGCAGGTCGCGCTCGTACTGGATGGCGTTTTCGAGCGGCATGGCGAAGGCGGCCTTCAGGTTGAGTTTGGCGGTCTCCGCGGCGATCGGCGCGCGGCTGGCGATCGTCGTTGCGATTTCCCCGGCCCGAGCCAGCAGGGTGTCCGCCTCGACGATCTCGCTGACGAGCCCCCAGAATAGCGCCCGCTCGGCGTCGACCGCATCGCCGGTCATCACCATCAGCGCAGCGTTGCTGGGGCCGATCGAATGGGCGAGCATCGCGGTCATGCCGCCGCCGCCGATCCAGCCGAGCTTGATCTCCGGGGCGGCAAAGCGGGCATTGGCAGAGGCGATGCGGATGTCGCAGGACATCGCCATCTCCAGCCCGCCGCCGAAGGCATAGCCGTTGACCGCGGCGATCGACGGCTTGGTGAGCCCGCGCACCGCGTCGCAATAGTCCGGCCGGCCCCGGAACGACCAGGCGGTCGGATAGGTGTCGAGCTCGCGGATGTCGCTCCCGGCGCAGAACGCCTTGCTGCCGGCTCCTGTCAACACCACGGCGCGGATCTCATCGTCGCCATTGACCGCCGCGACATGGTCGCGCAAGGCTTCGGTCATCTCCGGCGTCATCGCATTGAGCTTGTCGGCGCGGTTCAGCGTGATGACGGCGACATGGCCGTCGATATCGAGGGTCACGTTGTCCATGTATCTGTCTCCTGCGTGGGCGGCCGGATAGGGGCACGCCCATTGACTGCTCCGCTACAGCCCCACACCCGCCGTTTTGCGGCGACCTCTCCCTCTGAGGAGAGGTGGAAGGCCTGCATCTCCGCCAAACCAGGCACGGCACCGCTGGTACTCTGCGCATCGGGCGCCGGCAGGTGCACACCTCTCCCCAGGCGGGGAGAGGTGGGGCCGGGGGGCCGGGGGGGCTCCCGTGGTGGTGTTGGGG
>JAEYRQ010000382.1 GCA_023435545.1 Pseudomonadota bacterium
GCTCGAGTTCGTGAACTGCCTGGCGGGACTCTTCCAGGTCGCCGGCACAGGCGAATATCGGTTCCTCGGTAGCGTCGGGACGCGCGGCGACGGCGCCGATGGCGGTCGCAGTGAACAGCGAGGCGACTACTGCCGTCACGGCCATGAATCGGGGTCGCCGGGTTGGATTCAGCTGCTGGGACATGTCATGTCTCCGCTGTTGGCTCGCGGTGTCAACGCCCCCATGCTGCGCCGGTTCCCCGGATCGGTGGCAATAGCGGATATTCAGGCAGGAGTGGAATGAAGGTCGTCTACGACGAAGCGCAAAAGCTGCACTATCCCCGCAACTTCGTGCCCAGCGGCGTCACCACCGCCAACCCCGAGCAGCCGGAGCGGGCCGACCGCCTGCTGGCCGCCGCGCTCGCCGCCGGTCTCGAGCATGAGCCGACGCGCGATCAGGGTCTCGGGCCGATCGCCGCTGTGCATACGCCCGAATATGTCGAGTTCCTGATCCATGCCCACGCGCGTTGGAGCCGGCGGCCGGGCGCCTCTACGGAGGTGATCCCGAACGTGCATCCGGGCCGTGGCCTCGCCGGCTATCCACGCTCGGTCGATGGGCAGGCCGGTTACCACATGGCCGATACCGCCTGCCCCATCTCGGCGGAGACCTGGCTCGCCGCCAGGTTGTCGGCATCGACGGCCGCGCAAGCCGCCCACCGGGTGCTCGATGGCGACACGGCGACCTACGCGCTGTGCAGGCCGCCGGGCCACCATGCCTTCGCCGACATGGCCGGCGGCTTCTGCTACGTCAACAATGCCGCCGTTGCCGCACAGGTTCTACGGGCCTCGCATGATCGCGTGGCGATCCTTGACGTCGACCTCCACCACGGTAACGGCACGCAGGGGATCTTCTACGCCCGTGCCGATGTGCTGACCGTCTCGATCCATGTCGATCCGCTGCGCTTCTATCCGTTCTTCTGGGGATATTCAGACGAGCGCGGGGAGGCGGCCGGGCATGGTTATAACCTCAACCTTCCGCTGCCGCGCCACGCCGCCGACGGGGTCTATCTGGAGGCCCTGGACAGCGCGCTGGAGCGCATCCGCGCCTACGCGCCCGGCGCGCTGGTGCTGGCGCTGGGCCTCGACGCATCCGAGCACGATCCGTTCGGCGGCCTTTCAGTTACCGCCGACGGTTTCGCCAGGATCGGCGAGAGCGTCGCGAGCCTCGGCCTGCCGACGGTCATCGTCCAGGAAGGGGGCTATCTCTGCGATCAACTCGGAGGGAATCTTGCCGCGTTCCTGAAGGGCTACGGTGCCGGCGCCGGCTGAAACGGGCGGCCAGACGCATCGCGGCTGGCGGTGGAATGAGTGCTTGCCTCACGGCACTGGCTCGGTGGACTATTGGTCCTTGGTTGATTCCACCGACGATTGTGCCATGGGATTCGAAGAGACGGTGTCTGTCCCGGGTCAGGCACGCAGCGCAGAGCGCGGCTCCGAGACGCGGCAGGTGATCCTCGACACCGCCGAGCGGATGTTCGTCGAAAAGGGCTACAGCGGCGTGACGCTGCGCGACCTGACGGCTGCGGCGGGCGTCAACCTGGCGTCGGTGAACTACCATTTCGGATCGAAGGACGCGCTGCTGCTGGAGGTGTTCAGGCGGGGCAGCATCTCCATCAACCGCGCCCGGCTGAGGCTGCTGCAGGAGGTGGAGGCGAGGGCGGGAGAGGCGCCGCCCGATGTGCGCGCGGTGCTGCGTGCCCTGTTCGCGCCGCCACTGCGCGCCACCCTGACGATCGACAGCACCGGCAACGAGGGGCGCACGATCTACATGCAGTTCGTCGCGCGCGCCGTGCTGGATGGGCCGCCGCAGATGCGCGAGATGATCGAGACGGATGTCGGGCATCTGCATCGCTTCGTCGATGCTCTGGCAAGTGTGCTGCCGCATCTCGATCGCACCGAACTCCTGTGGCGCTTCCACTTCGCCATGGGCTCGCTGCACTCGATGTACACGAATATGCGCCGGCTGGACGCCCTGTCCGGCGGCAGCGTCGAGATCGACGACGTCGAGGCGGTCATCGACCGCCTCGTTGAATATTGCGCCGCAGGCCTCGAGGGCCCGCTTCCCGGTCAGCCGAGGTAGACCAACTCGCCGGACACCTTGCATTGGAGGGAAACAAGCTTCCCGTTCCCGCTTGCGCGAATCGACAGCGTGTCGCCGGCTGCGGCGAAAGACAGCATTTCCGTGTTCAGGCTCCAGTACGAGTAGTTGGCTCCGCTCACATAGGCAGTCTTCGTCGGAACCATGTAGTCGACAAATACTCCGCCGGGTGCCCGGTCGTTTCGCATGACGAACCAGTTGAACCCGGTGTTCGTCTCCATGACCGAGAAGCAGCTCATGTTGCGCACCTCGAGGCGCCGCTTGCCCGGGATCTTCGCCAAGGGGATGATGCACGTGGCGGTTCCGCAAGTGGAGGAGACGGACTTCTGGTACGGAACTTTGTCTCCGACCGCCGCCGACTTGGAAAAGTCGGTCGTGCTGGTGGATTGACCAGTCGCGTCCGGGACCATCGGCTGCGCATGGGCGGCCGGAACGACGAACATCGCGGCGGCCGCGACTGCGGTCGCGGCAAGGCAATGAAGCACAGAGCTGGGCAGATCCGACATGGGGGGTCTCCGGGGCGGGACGTGCCGGGATGGCGACGTTGCGGAAGGGCTAAATGCCCCGGATTTCCATCGGATTGCCGGTGTGTTTCCGTCGCGTGTCCGGCTGCAGCGCGACCTTACCGGATGAACACCCCCGCCTCGCCACCCGTGCGCGCGGGATCGGTATTGCGATACTTTCTCAGCTCCAGCCGCGCCATCTGGTTGCGGTGCACCTCGTCGGGGCCATCGACCATCCGCACGGTGCGGGCATAGGCGTAGGCATTCGCCATCACCTCGTCGGCGAAACCGCCGGCGCCGAAGGCCTGAAGCGCCCAGTCGATGACCTTGCAGGCGGCGTGGGGCGCCGCGACCTTGATCATCGCGATCTCGATGCGCGCCTCCTTGTTGCCGACCGTGTCCATTTTCCAGGCCGCGTTCAGGGTCAGGAGTCGCGCCTGATCGAGCAGGATGCGGGATTCGGCGATCCGCTCGGACCACACGCTCTGCTGCGAGACCGGGCCGCCGAAGGCCTCGCGGCTCTCCAGCCTGCGGCACATGCGCTCCAGCGCCCGTTCCGCCGCGCCGATCACCCGCATGCAGTGGTGGATGCGGCCGGGGCCAAGGCGTCCCTGGGCGATCTCGAAGCCGCGCCCTTCGCCCAGCAGCATGTTCGAGGCGGGAACCCGCACGTTGTCGAAGTCGATCTCCATGTGACCGTGCGGTGCGTCGTCGAAGCCGAACACCGGCAGCGGCCGGATCACCCGGACGCCCGGCGTGTCCATCGGCACCAGGATCATCGACTGCTGCCGGTGCCGGTCGGGATTGTGCGGATCGGACTTGCCCATCACGATCAGGATGCGGCATCGCGGATCGCCGGCGCCCGAGGTCCACCACTTGCGGCCGTTGACGACATATTCGTCGCCGTCGCGGCGGATCTCGGTGCGGATGTTGGTGGCATCCGATGAGGCGACGTCAGGCTCGGTCATCGAGAAGCCGGAACGAATCTCGCCGGCAAGCAGCGGCTCGAGCCAGCGCTGCTTGTGCTCCTCCGTGCCGTAGCGCTCCAGAACCTCCATATTGCCGGTGTCGGGCGCCGAGCAGTTGAACACTTCCGGTGCCCAGAACGAGCGGCCCATGATCTCGGCCAGCGGCGCGTACTCGACGTTGGTCAGGCCGGCGCCGCGCTCGCTCTCCGGCAGGAACAGGTTCCACAGACCCGCCGCGCGGGCCCTCGCCTTCAGGTCCTCCATCAGCGGCACCGGCTGCCAGCGGTCTCCGTCCGCGCCGACCTGTTCGAACAGCGTCCGCTCGTTCGGATAGACGTGCTCGGCCATGAAGGCGGTGAGGCGGCTGCGCAGGTCCTCGACCTTCGGTGAGAAGCTGAAATCCATAGAGATGTTCCTCGAACGGTTGCGAACCGCAAGGTAGTTCAAACGCCCGTTTAAGTCAAAGCTCGGCGAGATCGTGGTGCTGCACGGCCGGACAGTCGGCGGAACACGCTCCGCCTCAGCCGCCCCGTCTCAGCCCACCCGCGCAGAAGCCGCCGTCGGCGGCGAGTATCTGGCCGGTGACATAGGCTGCATCATCGGAGAGCAGGAAGGCGGTCACCGCGGCTATCTCCTCGACGGTGCCGTAGCGCGCCATCGGCACGGCGGCGCACCAGCCGGCACGCACCTCCTCGGTGTGCAGCGCGGCGGTGAGCGGCGTCTCCACCGGGCCCGGCGCCACGGTGTTGACGCGGATGCCCCGCGGGGCCAATTCCACCGCCAGCACCTGAGTCATGGTGACGACAGCGCCCTTCGAGGCCCCGTAGGCGACCCGGCCGATGTTTCCGCGCAGACCCGACACCGACCCGATGTTGACGATCGCGCCGCCACGGCCGAAGTGGCGGGCGACGGCCTTGGCGGCCAGGAACGAGCCGACGACATTGACGTCGAGGATGCGGCGGAACTGCTCGGTAGTGGTCTCGTCGTACGGTGCGTCGAGGCCGATGCCGGCGGAGTTGACCAGCCCGTCGAGGCGGCCGAAGGCGTCCGCTGCGACGTCCGTCGCCGCAGCCACCGCCGCTTCGTCGGTCACGTCGACGCGTTCGAAGCGCAAGCGTTCGGGCCGCTCACTGAGCTCTGCTTGTGCCTGATCGAGCGCCTTCTGCGAGGCGTCCCAGACGGCGACGGACCAGCCGTCCGACAGGAGTCGGCGAGTCACGCCGAGACCGATACCGGACGCACCGCCGGTGACCACTGCTGCCCGGCTCGCCCCCGCAGTGGCAGCTTCCTCTCCCGTGTCGGCCACGCCTACTTGATCCGCTCGAGTATCGACACGTAATTGGCGACCGCGGCGCCGCCCATGTTGAAGATGCCGCCGAGGTCCGCGCCCTCGATCTGCATCCCCTCCGGCGCCACACCGGTGAGCTGCATGGCGGTCAGCGCGTGCATGGAGACGCCGGTGGCGCCGATCGGATGGCCCTTCGCCTTGAGGCCGCCGGAAGGATTGACCGGCAGCCGGCCGCCGATCTCGGTCTGGCCTTCGAGCGCGATCCTGCCGCCCTGACCCTCCGGGGCGAGCCCCATCGCCTCGTACTCGATCAGTTCGGCGATTGTGAAGCAGTCGTGGGTCTCGACGAAGGACAGATCGTCGATCTTGACGCCGGCGGCCGCCAGCGCCCGCTTCCAGGCCTCCGCCCCGCCCTCGAACCTGAGGATGTCGCGCTTCGACATCGGCAGGAAATCCTGGATATGCGCGGTGCCGCGGAAGGCGACGGCGCGCTTCATCCTGAGCGCGGTCTGCGTGTCGGCGAGCACGATCGCGGCGGCCCCGTCCGACACCAGTGAACAGTCGGTACGCTTCAGCGGGCCGGCGACATAGGGGTTCTTCTCGCTCTCGGTGCGGCAGAACTCGTAGCCGAGGTCCTTGCGCATCTGCGCATAGGGGTTGTTGACCCCGTTGCGGTGGTTCTTCGCCGCGATGCGGGCGAGCGCGTCCGTCTGGTCGCCGTGCCGCTGGAAATAGTTGTGCGCGATCTTGCCGAAGACACCGGCGAACCCGGCCGGCGTGTCGCCGTCCTCCGGCAGGTAGGAGGCCTTCAGCAGGTTGCGGCCGATCTCCGGCCCCGGCGTCGTGGTCATTTGCTCGACGCCAACGACCAGAACGATCCGCGCCGCGTTGGCCTCGATCGCTCGGATGCCCTGATGCACAGCCGCCGAGCCGGTCGCGCAGGCGTTCTCGACGCGCGTCGCCGGCTTGAAGCGCAGGTCGGGGCTCGCCTGCAGCACCAGCGAGGCGGTGAAGTCCTGCGCCGAGAACCCGGCGTTGAAGTGGCCGAGGACGATCTCGTCGACATCGCCGGGGGAGATACCTGCATGTGCAAGTGCTTCCTCGGTGACCTTGACCACAAGGCTTTCGACCGTCTCGCCCTCGAGCTTGCCGAATGGCGAGTGCGCCCATCCCACGATGCAGGCTGTCATGTGATCCTCCGTATATACAACCAATTTCGTATAGCCTACGCGCCGGGCGCGGCCAAGGTCTGCGGTTCCGGCGACAGGTCGCCCGAATCGCCAGTTCGTGTGGCCCGGCTCGGCGGCCGGGTTCAGGCGAGCGCCGCGCGGACCTCGCCGCTTGCGCGCATCTCGCCCGCCGGCGCTCCGTTGCGGTCGGTGATCGGCTGCCGGGCCAGCCCCGCGACAATAGTCCCCGCCGCACCGTCGAGGCCAGCGAGTTCGCGGATGACGGCTGCCATCAGCGTCTCCGACGCCCGGCTCGCGCCGTCGTCGATCTTCAGTGCGATCCCGAGCCCGCGCTCCGGC
>JAEYRQ010000393.1 GCA_023435545.1 Pseudomonadota bacterium
CGTTACGACACGCTCGACCGGGTCACCCGCGCGGGGCTTGCGCGATGGACGCAGGGGACCTCGCCCTGGGCGATCGGCAGCGCCTGGGCCGAGTGGGGCGTGCACCTCGCCACCGCGCCGGGCCGGCAGGCCGAGCTCGTGCACAAGGCCTGGGCCGACTGGCTGAAGCTCGCCCTCTACGCGGCCGAGACCGCCTCTGGAGACGAGCCCGAGCCGCCGTTCCGGCCCGATGCCGACGACCGGCGCTTCACCCATGAGGACTGGGGCAAGCCGCCCTTCCGGACGCTGCTGCAGACCTATCTCGGGATCGAGGACTGGTGGCGGGCGGCCACCCGGCCGATCCGCGGCGTCAAGCGCAAGAACGCCTCGCGCGTCGCCTTCATGGCCGACCAGGCGCTGGACGTTCTCTCGCCCTCCAACTGGATGCTGACCAATCCGGAGATCCTGGCGGCGCTGCGCCGCACCGGCGGCGCCAATCTCGTCGAGGGATGGCGCAACCTGATGGACGACACGGCCCGGCAACTTTCGGGGCGGCCCCCCGCCGGATCGGAACGCTGGAAGGTCGGCGGGAATCTGGCGATCACGACGGGCCAGGTGGTGTTCCGCAACGATCTGATGGAGCTGATCCAGTACGCGCCGACGACCTCGACCGTGCGCCGCGAGCCGGTGCTGATCGTGCCGGCCTGGATCATGAAGTACTACATCCTCGATCTGTCGCCGGAGAACTCGCTGGTGCGCTGGCTGGTCGGCCAGGGGCACACGGTGTTCATCGTCTCCTGGCGCAATCCGGGACCGTCCGACGCCGGCATCGCGTTCGACGACTACCGGACCAGGGGCGTGATGGCAGCCCTCGACGCGGTGGGGAAGATCGTCCCCGATACCCCGATCCATGCCTGCGGCTACTGTCTCGGGGGAACGGTGCTCGCGATCGCCGCCGCCACCATGGCGCGCGAGGGCGACAATCGCCTGAAGAGCGTCACGCTGCTCGCCGCCCAGACCGACTTCTCGGAAGCGGGCGAGCTGATGCTGTTCGTCGACGAGGCGCAGATCGCCTTCCTCGAGGACATGATGTGGGACCAGGGCGTCCTCGACACCCACCAGATGGCCGGCGCCTTCCAGATCCTCAGGGCCAACGACCTGTTCTGGTCCAAATCGGTGCGCAACTACGTGCTCGGCGAGCGCGAGCCAATGAGCGACCTGATGGCCTGGAACGCCGACCAGACGCGCATGCCCGCCCGGATGCATTCCGAGTATCTGCGCGGTCTGTTCCTGGAGAACCGGCTCACCGCCGGCCGCTTTGCCGTGGAGGGCAGGGTGGTGGCGCTGCGCGACATCCAGGCCCCGGTCTTCCTGGTCGGCACCGAGAAGGACCACATCGCGCCGTGGCGCTCGGTTTACAAGCTCCACCTCTTCAACCACGCCGACATCACCTTCGTGCTCACCTCCGGCGGCCACAATGCCGGGATCGTGTCGGAGCCCGGACATCCGCGCCGCCATTACCGGATCGCCACCCGCTATGACGGCGCCCCCTATCAGAGCCCCGACGACTGGGCGGCCACGGCGCAGGATCGGGAGGGTTCCTGGTGGCCGGAATGGCATTCCTGGCTCGACTTGCACAGCTCGAACGACAAGGTGCCGCCGCCGGGGATGGGCGCACCAGATAGAGGCCTTCCGCCGCTGGAGCCGGCGCCGGGCAGCTACGTCTTCGGCCGCTGAGCCCCGAGCCCGCGGCTTAGCCCGCCAGCGATCCTCCGGCGACGCCATGCTCCCAGCCGAGGATGGCACGCTTGCGCGTCAGCCCCCAGTGATAGCCGCACAGCGAGCCCGACTTGCCCAGCACCCGGTGGCAGGGCACCACGAACGAGATCGGGTTGCGGCCGACCGCGGCGCCGACCGCGCGCGCGGCCTTGGGACGCCCGATATGGCCGGCGATGTCGGAATAGGTGGTGGCGCGTCCGAACGGGATCGCCAGCAGCGTCTCCCAGACCCTGATCTCGAAGTCGGAGCCGATGAAGACGACGCGCAGCGGATCGTCGGCGCGCCACATGTCCGGGCGGAAGACCCGGGCCGCATAGGGCGCCGTCGCCGCTGCGTCGTCGCGAAACAGAGCCCGGGGCCAGCGTGACGTCATGTCCGCCATCACCCGCGCCCGGTCCTCCGGGCCGTCGGCGAAGGCCATGCCGGCCAGCCCGCGCGGCGTCGCCATCACCAGCGCCTCGCCGAACGGGCACGGGTGGAAGCCCCAGGCGATCTCGACGCCGGCGCCGCGGGTGGCGTACTCGCCGGGGCTCATCGCCTCGTGGGTGACGAAGAGGTCGTGCAGGCGCCCCGGCCCTGACAGCCCGAGTTCGTAGGTGGCATCCAGCACGCTCGCCGAATCGCGCAGCATGTCGCGGGCCGCATCGAGCGTGATCGCCTGCAGGAACGCCTTGGGGGTCAGCCCGCACCAGCGACGGAACAGCGTACGCAGGCGCTCCGGCGACAGCCCGACATGGGCGGCGATCGCCTCGGTCTCTGGTTGCGCGCGCCAGTTCTCAGTGAGGAACTCGATGGCGCGGCGCACGGTCTCGTAGTCCGCGCCCTTCGGTCGCCGGATGGCCCCGGTGCTCGGGGTATCGGTGATCATCATGTTCATTGCGGGTGGTCTCCGATGCCGGTCATCGTCGAAGGCTAGCCTCAGAGCCCGCGCGCCGACACCCGATTCCGCGAAATCATGCCATCAGGATGCCGAACCCGAACGTGCTGTCGCCAGCGCCGCCGAGAGCGCGCGCTGGAAGTCCGCCTTCTCCGGCGGAGACAGCCAGTAGCCTATTTCGATGCCCTTTCCGTGCGAGATCAGCCAGAGGCGGGTGATCTCGCCGTCGGCGTCGCGTTCGGCGCTGAGCCGCACCCAGTAGGGGTTGAACGTCCAGTCCGACCGCACGCCCTTGGCCGAGATCCGCCTGACCGCCAGTTCGCCCTCGCTCAGCCGTAACAGTTCGCAGGCCCGCGCGGCGCGGTAGTTGGCGCGGAAGGCGAACCAGATCAGCGCGATGTCGAGCCCGAAGAAGCCCAGGACCGGCCAGGCGCCCATCGCCATGAACACGACGCCGGTCGCAAATCCGACCAGGCCGACCGCCAGCATCAGCACCAGGAAGCCGCGCTGCGACAGCGAGCGGTGCGGCGTGATCACCGCGGTGAAAATCTCCCGGCCATCGGCGGGAAGCTGATTGGCATCGTCCATGCGCGCCAATATAGAAGCGAAATGGCAAAGACACAGCCCGTCGCGACGGCCAGGCCGCGCGCCCGCAAGCCCGTCCCGGCTGGCCGTCCTGCGCCGACGCGCCGACGCGTCGACTGCCTGCTCGACCCCGACGAGATCCACCGGCTGTTCGCCGCGCTCAGGGCCGGCAACCCCGCGCCGGCCAGTGAACTGGAATACCTCAACCCCTACACGCTGCTGGTAGCCGTCGTCCTCTCCGCCCAGGCGACCGATGCCGGTGTGAACAAGGCGACGCGCGCGCTGTTCGCCAGGGCCGACACGGCGCAGAAGATGCTGGCGCTCGGCGAGGACGCGGTGCGCGGGCACATCCAGACCATCGGTCTGTTC
>JAEYRQ010000467.1 GCA_023435545.1 Pseudomonadota bacterium
GCGTTTGGCGCGGCAGCGCCCCACATCACGGCGCCGCAGGCGATGCCGGCGGCACGCGCCGCTTCGATGTCACGGACCTCGTCGCCGATCGAGACCGCCTCGTCCGCCCTGAGCCGCAGCAGGTCGCGCTGGCTGAGCGCACCGACGAGGCGGCCGGTCTCGTCGGCGACGGCAAGATGTCGGATGCGCAGCCGCGCCATCCGGCCGATGGCGCGATAGAGATATGCGTCGTCGAACACCGATTCGAGGCGGGGGGTGGCGAAGTCGGAGACCGGCCTGTCGAGCGAGGCGGCCCCGTGAGCCGCGACCGCTCTCAGCACGTCGCGCTCGGTGAGGATGCCGTGCTCGGCGACGCCGTCGGCCTCCGGATCGCCGACGAAGATCGAGCTCACCTTGCGCTCGACCAGCACAGTGAGCGCCTCGCGCATCGGCATTGCGCCGGGGACGCGGATCGGCGGGGCGCTCATCACGTCGCGAATGCGGTGGCGATAGGGATAGGAATCGATGCGGGCGAGCGCCTGCTCGGAAATCGCCGCCGCCTCGCGCCGGACCGGCAGCTCCCAGCCCGCCCGGTACTGCTCGTCGAAGACCTCCGTCAGCCCCGCGCAGGCCGCCTCCGCCTCGGCCAGCGTACGGATGTTGCGCTCGCGCAGGTGCGGGACGAGATGGACAAAGATCTCGGCGGTGACCCGTGCGTCGCCCATGGCGGTGTGCCGGCCGCTGACCTCGACCTCGAGCCAGGCGGCCAGCGTCTCGATCGAGTGGGCCGCCAGACGCGGCGCGGCGAGCTGGCCGAGGATGCGGGTGTCGAGCACGCGCGGCGGCGCCCAGGCGAGGCCGGCGCGCTCATGCTCCCGCTTCAGCACCGCCAGGTCGAAGCCGATATTGTGGCCGATCACCACCCGCTGCCCGATGAAGGCGTGGAGCTCCCCGGCGACGTCGGCAAAGGCCGGGGCGCCCTCCAGATCGGCCTGCCGGATGCCGTGGATCTCGGTCGAGCTTGGCGGGACCGGCACCCCCGGATCGACCAGCGTGTCGAACTGCTCGGCATCGCGCAGTATGCCGCCGCGCAGGCCGATCGCGCCGATCTGGAGGATGCGCGCCCCCTTCGGGTCGAGGCCCGTCGTCTCCGTGTCCAGAACCACCGCGTCCACCGACAGGAGCGGCGTCGCGCTGGCAAGCTGTCTGGGACCCGTCATCGCGCAGATCCTCCCCCGCCCGGAACGGCCTCCGCCGCCGCGGCAGAATGCGGCCTCGCAACGCGCCGACCGTTGATCCACCGCAAGCGCTGCACAGGCCGGCAGTCTCGCGCGTCGGCCGGCCTTACCGGGTACTCTGAGGAGAATGCGGTTCGACCTCAATCCCCCGTATCGCGCCACAAGGCCTTCGGGATGACCGCATGAACGCCGAAATTGCCGTCCGCCACCTGGGTGACGCCGAAATCGGCTCCCACCGAGAGGAGGCAATGTGCCTCGTCCTCGCTCAACCCGTAACGTTCCATGAGGAAGCGCCGCGCCTGGCGGAAGGCGTTGCGCATGGCGAGATCGATGGAGGAGCGCTGGTAGATCTTCGACTGGGCGTCGCGCCCCAGTTCCCTGAGGTAGTTCGGATAGCTGAAGCTTTGGATCACCCAGTGCGTGTCCGTCTCGACCAGGGGGCCGCTGAGCGCGCGCAGGAAGGGGGGAGGCTGCTCGGCGGCCTTGTGCAGCGTCAGCCGGATGTCGGTTGTCAGCGAGCATTCGAGCCCGGTGCCATTGGCCTCGCCGTCACCTTGCGAGAAATGCCCGTCACCGATCGAAAGCAGGCCGCCGGGCACCGACACCGGCAGGAAGATGCGGCTGCCGATGCCCAGCCGCCAGTTGTCGATGTTGCCGCCGAAATAGCCTGGCGGGATGCTGTCGACAATGTCCTCCTCGCGCGGGGCGAGCGCGACGGTGCCGAAGTGCGGCCGTGCCGGTACGTTGATGCCCTGCAGTGCCTGCCAGTCCTTCGTGATCGTGGCATGGTCGACGACGATACCGGGATAGTCCATGGTCGGGTGGACGATGCCGAAGGGATCTGTCTGCGGCGTCCAGCGATAGCTGTAGACCGGCCGCGCCACATCGGGATTGTCGAGGTCGATCTCGAAGATCGTCACGACCTCGCGGCGCGCGCCCGGCACAATCGGATCCTGGTACTGATATCCCCACCAGGCGGATGCGTTCGACGCGAACGCCTTGCCGGCGAATTGCGGGTTTGCCGAAGGGCGCGGGCGGATGTCGAGGAACTCCACCTCGATCACGTCGCCCGGCTCCGCCCCGCGAACGAATATCGGACCCGTCAGGATGTGGACGCCGAAGCCTTCCCCGGCGCCCCGGCCGAAGATGGAGGCGTTCATCGGACCGGCGCCCCGGCGATCCACCGCCTTCCCGTCCGCGCTCCAGGCAAACACGCTTTCAGCACCGGGATCGCCGAGAATCATCCGCTCGAAATCGTCCCCCGCATGCTGGGTCAGCGTCTCCACGGTGACGGTCGCGCCCGGGACCACGGTGAGGACCGGGGGAAGGTTCTTGCTGAGATAGCCCCAGTGCACCGACTTCGCATTCGCCGGCAGATGGAACTCGGACCGGGCGGGACGCTCGTCCGGGGCCGCGACCCAGCCGAC
>JAEYRQ010000334.1 GCA_023435545.1 Pseudomonadota bacterium
GCTCCGTCGGGCATCACCTCGATCGAAAGTCCGGTCTCGTCCAGCCGGTAGTCCCCCGCTGCCAGCGTCCGCCCGTCGAGCTTCAGCGAGACGAACTCCAGGTCCTCCCCGTCGAGCCTGAGCGGCCCACCGGCGCCGGCGGGATTGGGCCGGATCGCGAGCGTCGTCAGGATCTCCGTGCGCGCGGGGTCGAGCCTGACGTCCATCTCCACCGTGTCCACCAGCCAGGCCGGTGGGCGGTAGTCCTCGAGACGGATGACGGGGGCCTGGTCCTTGGCCATGAGGCGATGCACTCCTGCGGGATGACACGCGCTGATTTAGAGGCTTGTCAGCCGAGAGGGAAGGGCGGGGGGGAGTCCTACCGAGCTCTGATGCAGTGCGGTCGCAGGACCACCGCAAGGCCTTCGGCGTCGAGCCTGTGCTCGAAGAGTTCGACGATCCTTGCCGCGAAGAGGTACTCGTCCGGCAGGTCAAGTTCGACTCCATTCATCGCGAGGAAGGCTGATCCGGCATAGAAGGCTGTGCGCTTGTTACCCTGCTCGAACGGGTGATTCCGGCCGATGCCTTCGATGATCAGCGCGGCAAGCAGCGGAAGGTCCTCGATGCCCTCGTAGTTCCAGGCGTTGCGGGCACGATTGACAGCGCTCGAAAGAAGGCCTTCGTCGCGAAGCAGATACCGCTCGCTGGTCGCGGCGACGATCTCCTCATTCAGCGCCGCGACATCGGCTGCGGTGAGCCAGACCGGCTCAGTTGCGGGCAAGATAGTCGGTGATTTTCGGAAACCGACGCATCATCCGGCGCGCGAACGCGCGCATCTGGTCACTCCGCGTCCCGTCGCCGTGTTCCGCGAAGGCGGACATCGGCTCCTCGGCGTCACGGAAGTCGTTCCGGCGAGGCTCGTCCGGGAGTCTCGGTCTGGTGACTGGGGCGCGGCTCATGGCAGACCTCTCGACAGCATTCTAGCAGATATGGTTGTCCGCTCAACGCACGCCGACAACCCTCACCTCGGCGTCATGCCTCTCAGCCGTTCGGAGCGTCGGCGCAGCAGTTCGACGGCGGTGAGCAGCGCCACCGAGAACACCACCAGCACAGCGGCGGCGGCGGCGATGGTGGGGCTGATGTTCTCGCGCAGGCCGGAGAACATCTCGCGCGGGATGGTGCGCTGCTCGGGGCCTGCGATGAACAGGATCACCACCACCTCCTCGAAGGATGTGGCGAACGCGAACAGCGCCCCGGAGATCATGCCGGGCAGGATCATCGGGAAGATCACCCTGAATGCGACCCTGACCGGTCCGGCCCCGAGGCTCGCGCCAGCCCGCGCCAGATTCCAGTCGAAGCCGGTCAGCGAGGCCAGCACGGTGATCACCACGAACGGCGCGCCGAGCGCCGCATGGGCGAGGATGATGCCGGTGTAGGAGGCGGTTAGCCCCAGCGGGGCGAAGAAGAAGTAGAGCCCGACCGCATAGATCACCACCGGCACGATCAACGGCGACAGCAGCACCGCCATGATCGCCCGGCTGCCGGGGCAGTAGCCGCGCGACAGGCCCAGGGCCGCAAGCGTGCCGAGCGCGGTGGCGAGCGCGGCGGAGGTGAGGCCGACGAAGAAGCTGTTGCGGATCGACAGCGCCCAGCGCTCGCTGGTGAAGAACTCCTCGAACCAGCGCGTCGTGTAGCCGCGCAGCGGATAGGTCAGATACTGGCTGTCGTTGATTGACAGCGGCAGCATCGCCGCGATCGGGACGATCAGGAACGCGAAGCAGATGATCGCGCTGACCCACAGCGCGATGCGCCAGAACCGCTCGCTGCCTGTGAGGGAACCGCCCATCGTCCGCTCCCCCTCAGATCGCGCTGGCGCGCACGCCGCCGACCAGCCGCGAATAGACGGCATAGAGCAGCAGGGTGGCGACGAGCAGGCCGGCGCCGAGCGCGGCGGCCAGCCCCCAGTTGGCGGTGCCGGTGGTGTAGAGGGCGATGAAGGAGGAGACCATCCGGTCCGACGCGCCGCCGACCAGCGCCGGGGTGATGTAGTAGCCGAGCGCGATGATGAACACGAGCAGCGCGCCCGAGGCGACACCCGGCAGCGCCTGCGGCATGTAGACCCGGAAGAAGGCGACCGTCGGCGGGGCGCCAAGCGACTTGGCCGCCCGCATGTAGTCCGGCGGGATGGTGCGCATGACGCTGTAGGCGGGCAGGATCATGAACGGCAGCAGCACATGCGTCATCGCGATCAGGACGCCGGTGCGGTTGTAGATCAGCCGGATCGGGCTCTCCGACAGCCCCAGCCAGACGATCAACTGGTTGACGAAGCCGTTCTCCTGCAGGACCACCACCCAGGCGCCGGTGCGCACCAGCAGCGGCGTCCAGAATGGCAGCAGCACCAGGATCAGCATGACGTTGCCGATGCGGGGCGGCAGGCTGGCCAACAGGTAGGCGGCCGGGAAGCCGAGCGCCAGGCATAGCAGCGTCACCGACAGCGCGATGCCGAAGGTCCTCAGATAGACCTGCACGTAGAGCCGTTCATACTCGGGCACCTGCTCGATATTGCCGTCCATGTCGCGCTTGCGGTCGATGGAGGCGAGCAGGAAGTAGTCGGAGACCGGGCCGCTGGCGTGGTGGATCGCCGACCAGGTGGCCTTCTCGCCCCAGGCCGGATCGCGCGCGATCAGCTCCTCGCGCCACGACGCGGGGGTCTCCTCCATCCCCGCCACCGCGCGGGCGGTGTTCATGGCGAGCGAGCGGCCGTTCATCAGCTCGTAGTTGAGCCGGCGCGCGGCCGCGGCGGTGGTGCGGGTCTCCCAGGAGGTGCGCAGGTCTTCCGCCAGCGCCGCGAACACCTCCTCGCCCGGCACTCCGGTCTCGTCCCGGCCATGTTCCTTGAGGGCGGCCGAGACGTTCGGCCAGGCCCGCGCCAGTTCGTCGTCGGCGACGCTGCGCCTCAGCATGTCGGCGATCGGCGTGACGAAGATCAGGAGCGTGAAGGCCAGCAGCGGCGCCACCAGCAGGAACGCCCCCAGCCGCCGCCGCCTGAGCGTGCGCGACAGCCGGCGGGCGATGATCCGGGGATCGTCCTGTGGGGGCGTGCCACTCATCGGCTGGGTCCGGCGGCGGCGGGCGATGGGTCCCGCCGCCGCGTATGCTGCGGATGGATCAGTTG
>JAEYRQ010000488.1 GCA_023435545.1 Pseudomonadota bacterium
AGCTTCCGGGACTGGGCAGGAGAGCGGACAAACTTCCCGCGGGGGATCGCCGAGACTGCCCTTGCGCACGTCGTCGCCGACAAGACGGAGGCCGCCTATCGACGCGGCGACGCGCTGGAGAAGCGCCGACAGTTGATGACGGCGTGGAGCCGCTACTGCGCTTCGCCCGCGACCGGTGGTGAGGTCGTGCCGATGCAGGGGAGGGCGGGGTGATGGGCCGCATTCCCCTTGGTTGTACGCGCTGCCGAGAGGCGATTGATGCAATAGGGCGGGAGCTGTTCGGCGCGGATTGGACAGGCGAGGAAGACAAGGTGCCAGTGTTCCAGTATCCGCCTGGAGAAACATTGCCGGGCATGTATAAGAAGGGGGAAGAGCGGCGCCGAATGCCCGACACGGCGGAGTATCGAGCTGAATTCGAGAGCAACGAGCGGTCACGAAGCCGATACCAGACAGCGGTGCGGGAGGTGCTCAATCGGGTCGAGGCCGGCATACTAATTGGTGTCGTTGTTGATCCTTGGACCGGTCAGAAGCACAATCTCAATGCCAGATGGGCGAATAGGTCCGATGCGGAAAGACTGCTGAAGAAGGGTTCGGCCCCCATCCCAAATAGCAGGAACTCGGGCAACCTCTATATTGCTGGACTGCCGGATGCTCCAAAGCCCGCTACGATCACGGCGGCGCCAGCGCCCTCAGTCAATTCCGTACTAGACTACGTGTTGATTATCGCCGACGGGGCAACCCCGATACCAGATTTGCGGCGCATGGCAGAGCAGCATTTCGCGTGCAGGATTCCAGAGAAGTCAATCTGGCGCGACGTTCTACGGCAATTGCCCGCAGACAAGAAGTTGAGTCGCGGTCGGCCAAAATAGGGCAACAAAATGCGGATCAATAATACGGCATAGATTTTAGCTGCCGCATTTGCCAAATATAGCAAGCATACTGCTCTAGTCTTACTTTGCCGAACGAGACGGCAAGCGCCGTCATCCGAATTAACGGAAAGGTTCGGCCATGACTGCTATTCAGAAGATCATCCGCCGGCAGGATCTGTCGGCCCTGACCGGCTACTCGATCCCCCACATCTACCAACTGATCTCTGAGGGCAAATTCCCTAAGCCGGTTCCGCTCGGCGAGCGCGCCGTTGGCTGGCTGGAAAACGAGATCGCCGAGTGGCAGGCCCAGCGTATCGCCGCACGCGCCGCACGGGAGGCCGCGTGATGCCTCAGGATCTCGACATCACCATCGGCCTCGACACCATCGGGCGCATCCGCGTGCATCGCGATCGTGTCGAGGCGCGGGACAGCGCCGGCCGACCCATTGGCGTCTTTCCGACCGAAGAAGCCGCCCGGACGGCCGTCTGGCTGGACTGGCAGACCGGCATTGCCGGAGGCGCCCATGCGACCGCCCGGTGAAACGCGAAGCCCCGGCGCGGCGGGGACCGCGACCGGGGCTGTGGGGATGGTTTTCGAGGGCACGAATAACCGCAATCAAGATACCCTGCCGGGGTATCGGGCGCAAGCCCTCGCCGATCGGTTCGGCCTTCCGATCGCGACGGCCCGCGTCGTTGCCGAGCTTGCCTTCACGGCGCCGGGAAGCACGGCGGGGAGGCTGGCATGAGTAACGCCGAGACCATCGCCCGCACGCTCGGCGGGCGCCCGTCCGGCCGGGGCTGGATCTGCCGTTGCCCGGTTCCCGGACATGGCAACGGGAAGGGCGACCGAAATCCCTCACTGTCGATTGCGGACGGCGATACGGCGCTGCTGGTCAAGTGCTTCGCCGGGTGCGACTCCCGCGACGTTCTCGACGAACTGAGGCGGCAGGGGCTGCTTGAGCGGCCGGCGCTGCGATCCGTTCAACCGCCGCATGTCGACGAGTTGATCGAGCGTATCGCCAAGGCCCGCGCCGCAGATCCGAAGTTCCGCCTATCCGGTCCGCGCCATGCGGCGGACAGGTCCGTACGGATAGCCGTGCGCGGGCTCGCTGACCGGCTATTCCGGGCCGGCTTGGCGCCGTGGCTTGTCCTCTCCCTGACAAGGGCGTGGGCCGCCACACACAGGCCCTGGGATATCGATGATGAGGAAGTCGTCACGATCGTCGACGAGGCCGCCGGGGCCGTCCTGAAACGGGGGAGGGCGGCATGAACACGCCGAACCTCGCGAAGCTACAGGAACAGACCGCCAAGCCGCGCCTCGTCCCTATCCCGTGGTCTGGAATCCATTGCCTTCCGAAACGGGAGCCGCTGATCGGCGGCATCCTCGATCGCGGCGCCATGTCGATCCTGTTCGGCGGGTCGAATACCGGGAAAACCTTCTTCGCGCTCGATCTCGCCGCACGAGTCGCACTCGCCTGGGAATGGCGCGGCCGAAAGGTTCGGGCCGGGACTGTTGTCTACGTCGCCGCAGAGGGCGGGCTCGGTATCGAAGAACGGCTGACCGCGTTCCGCTACCAGCACGATATCGAGGCAGCCGGGGTGCCGCTCTACATCATCCCCGAACCGATCGACCTGTGCCGGAGCGAAGCCGATACCGAGTTGCTGCTGAAGCGCCTCGGCGAACTGCCATCTGGACCGCCCGTCGAGCTGATCGTCGTCGACACGCTGTCGAGGGCGATGGCGGGCGGTAACGAGAACAGCCCGGACGATATGGGGCGGTTCGTCCGGCATCTCGATATCCTCAGGCTGGAAACGAAAGCCCATGTGCTGGTCGTCCACCACTCAGGAAAAGACGACAGCCGGGGGGCCCGTGGGCATTCGCTGCTGAAGGCTGCCGCCGACACCGAGATCGAGGTTTCCCGGTGCGAGGCGACCAACGTCGCGTCGGCGACCGTGGTCAAGCAACGCGACCACGCCACCGGCGAGGTATTCGGCTTCACGCTGGAGTCCGTCGAGATCGGCCAGCACGAAGATGGCACCCGGATATCGTCCTGCGTCGTCGTGGAGGCTGATGCCGCGCCCGCCAAGCC
>JAEYRQ010000505.1 GCA_023435545.1 Pseudomonadota bacterium
GCTCGAGCTCGAGCATTATCCGGGCATGGCCGAGGCCGAGATCGGCCGGGTCGCAGGCGAGGCAGCCAAGCGCTGGCCGATCCTGGGGGCGACCGCGATCCACCGCTTCGGCCGCATCGCCGCCGGCGAGGACATCGTCCTGGTCGTCACCGCCTCCGCGCACCGGGCAGCCGCGTTCCAGGCCGCGGCGTTCCTGATGGACTGGCTGAAGACCCGCGCGCCGTTCTGGAAGCGCGAGATCTTCGCCGACGGCACCGCCGGACCCTGGGTCGAGGCGACAGCGGCCGACGATGCCGCCGCCGGTCGCTGGTGAACCGCCGACGAGCCGCACGGCAGACATGCGCAGGTTGAGGTTGAACCGGCCGCCGATCTGGACTTGAGTTGCCCGCCCGCCTAAGTCGTCGGGACCCGCCCGCCGGCTCCTCGGCCCGAGAGATACCCGCGATGACCCCACGCGAACATCCGGCACCGCCCGGCCAGACGCTGTCGATGGCCGAGTTCGTGGCGATCATCGCGATGCTGATGGCGCTGACCGCGCTGTCGGTCGACATCATGCTGCCGGCGCTGCCGGCGATCGACGCGGCCTTCGCCATCGCCGATCCCAACGACCGCCAGCTCGTCGTCACCGCCTATATGCTCGGCTTCGCCGCCGGCCAGCCGATTTACGGCCCGCTGTCGGACCGCTTCGGGCGCAAGCCGATCCTGTTGCTCGGCCTCGCGATCTTCGTCCTCGCCTCGCTCGGCACGGTGCTGGTCGACAGCTTCACCGGCCTGCTCGTTCTACGCGTCCTGCAGGGCATCGGCTCGGCCTCTCCGCGCGTCGTCGGCATCGCGGTGGTGCGCGACCGCTTCGGCGGGCGCGACATGGCCCGCGTGATGTCGTTCGTAATGATCGTCTTCGTCATCCTGCCGGTGCTCGCCCCAGCCATGGGTAGCGGCATCCTGCTGGTCGGCGACTGGCACCTGATCTTCCTCGCCCTGCTCGGCTTCGGGGCGCTGGTGGCGGTGTGGATGCAGGCCCGCCTGCCCGAGACGCGCCCCGAAGAGATGCGCGAGCCGCTCTCGATCAACTGGCTGGCGAAGTCCCTCAGGCTGACGGTGACGACGCGCGAAACGGTCGGCTACACGATTGCCGCCGCGCTCGTGTTCGGCCCCCTGCTCGGCTACATCAACTCCGCCCAGCAGATCTTCATCGAGATATTCGACACCGGCGACCTGTTCGCGCTGTTCTTCGGGCTGATCGCCATCGCGCTCGCCTTCGCGGCGTTCCTCAACGGCAATCTCGTCGGCCGGCTCGGCATGCGGCCGCTCTCGCACGCCGCCGCCATCGCCTATGTCGTCATCTCCGCCGCGCATCTCATCTACGTGCTGATGCTCGACGGCCCGCCGTCGGTCTGGGTGTTCTCGGCGTTCCTGGCCGGCAACCTGTTCTGCTTCGGCATCATGATGCCGAACTTCAACGCGATGGCGATGGAGCCGCTCGGCCAGGTCGCGGGAACCGCTGCCTCGTTCGTCGGCTGCGTGACGACGGCAGGGGCAGCAATCTTCGGCTGGTATGTCGGCCATCTCTACGATGGCACCGTGATCCCGCTACTCGCCGGCTATCTCGTGCTGGGCGGCCTGGCGCTGATCGCGGTGATCATCACCGAGGGCGGGCGGCTGTTCAAGACGCACCACCAGCCGCCGACAGAGTGAACCGCGCCGCTACAGGTCGTCCGGCGTCAGGCCTGTGCGACGACTGATGCGGGCAAGCATCTTCGGCCCGATCTCTTCACGGTCATGGAAGGCGAAGACGTAGTCAGGCCAACCGGCTCGCCCCAAGACACGGTGCGACCCGCTCTGACGCTTGACAGTCCATCCTATCGACTCCAGCGCTGCAAGAACGCGCCGCGCCCGCGTCGATCGCCATGGACTCATGCCGCCACGAACAGCTTGCCGAGTTCAGGCACCTCCTCGCCGTGCTCCAGGCGATCAGCGAGCACACGCAGCGCGAGAGCCTCCACCTTGCCCTTCGCCTCGTCGCGACTTGCGCCATAGGCCATCACGCCGGGCAGTTCGGCGATTTCGGCGATCCAGCGGCCGTCCTCTTCGCGATCGAACTCAATCATCAGCATGGCGGCAGCGTCCATTCATTCTGTCAGGGCACGAATGTAGCGCAATTCGCCGGGATGTGGAGCGTGGCATAGACGCCGCCGCGGCAGAGTTGGGGGGCAGCGGCCCAGGACCTCTGCGGCCGCCGGCGCGGTGAGCCCACCACTTCGCATCATCCCGGAAGCCGCAACGCGGCTATCCGGGATCGGGAGGGTACTTCGGAAATCTGAGAGACGCCCGATCCCGGCTCTCGGCTCCGCCTCGGCCGGGACGACGCCATCCTCGCCCGGCCGGACGGGATGCCGGACGAACCGACCCGGTTCAGCCGATCGCCGCCGCCATCTGCTTCTGCGCGGCGGCCTTGGGCTGCACCTCGGCGAGGTAGTCGTTCATCAGGTTGAAGGTGATCTCGCCGGGCGTGAACTTGTGCGGACCGACCTCCGAAACCGGTGTCACCTCGGCCGCCGTGCCGCAGATGAAGCACTCGGAGAAGGTCGGAAGTTCCTCGGCCTTGATGTGCCGCTCGACCATTTCGTAGCCGCGCCGGCGGGCGCGCTCGATCACCGTGCGCCGGGTGATGCCGTCGAGGAAGCAGTCGGGCGTCGGCGTGTGCAGCACCCCGTCCTTGACGAAGAACACGTTGGCACCCGTCGCCTCGGCCACATAGCCGCGCCAGTCGAACATCAGCGCGTCGGCATAGCCCTTCCGCTCTGCTGCGTGCTTGGAGATCGTGCAGATCATGTAGAGCCCGGTCGCCTTGGACTTGCACGGCGCGGTGCGCGGATCGGGGCGCCGGTAATCGGCGATGTCGAGGCGGATGCCCTTCAGCCGCTGCGCCGGATCGAAATAGGACGGCCACTCCCACACCGCGATCGCCAGGTGGATCTTGTTGTGCTGGGCAGAGACGCCCATCATCTCGCTGCCGCGCCAGGCGATCGGCCTGACATAGGCGTCCTTCAGCCCCTGCTCGGCGAGCAACGCTTCGCAGGCCGCGTTGATCTCCTCGACGCTGAAGGGGATCTCGAAATCGAGGATGCGCGCGGAGTCGTGCAACCGCCGCGTATGCTCGTCGAGCTTGAACACCACGCCGCCATAGGCTCGCTCGCCCTCGAACACGCCGCTTCCGTAATGCAGGCCGTGGCTGAGCACGTGCAGCTTGGCATCCGTCCACGGAACCATCTCGCCGTCATACCAGATGACGCCCGGCCGATTGTCGAAGGTCAGCGAAGACATGTGGTGCTCCTTGGCGCGATCCGGTCCGGGCGACCCGTGTCGCACCGGCCCGGCGCAGGCTTTGCTTGTTCCAGCGACTGTCGCTATCTTCCGCCTGGAAGGACGAGAGGATGGCGGGTGCCGCTCTTGTGGCTGCTCGCCCGGCTCGATAGTCGCTCAGGCGACCGCCGCGATCAATTGTTTCGCGAACGGTGGCCTACCCGTAACAATCGCAAAAAAATATGTCAATATGGCTGACGTAAATTTCGAGCGATCCCACGACGGTCCTGGGGCGGGACGGCCTGGTGCGGCGCGACATGCCGAACCCGACGCTGCGCGCCACTATGACCTGGTGGAACTCCTGTTCTTCGCCTACCGCGACTTCATCAGCGATCCGGACGCGATCCTCGCCGAGTTCGGCTTCGGCCGCGCCCATCATCGTGTGCTGCACTTCGTCAGCCGCAATCCCGGCCTTAAGGTTGCCGACCTGCTGGACATCCTGAAGATCACCAAGCAGAGCCTCGGCCGGGTTCTGAAGCAACTCATCGACGAGGGCTACATCGTCCAACGCGAGGGCCCGTCCGACCGCCGCCAGCGCCTCCTGTATACGACCGAGACCGGCAGCGCGCTGGCGCTCAGGCTGGCGCGGCCGCAGTTCCAGCGTTTCGCCGACGCGATCGCGGCAACCGGCCCGGACGACGCGGCGGCTGCAAAGCGTTTTCTCATGGCGGTGGTGGACCCGCGCGAGCGGGCCGCCGTCGCCACACTTCTCAAGGGGGGGCAGGGCAGTTCGCGGAGGGACCTCGATGAACGCTGAACCCGCCATCTCGCCGGCCGCTCACGAACGTGGGACACGCACCGCCGGCGTCCGCCTCGACGACGCGGCGCCGCACCTGCTGGTGGTCGACGACGACCGGCGCATCCGTACGCTGCTGTCGCGCTACCTGGTCGAGAACGGCTACCGGGTGACGACGGCGGAAACGTCGGCGGAGGCGCGCCGCCGCATGGCCGGCCTCGCCTTCGACCTGATCGTGCTCGACGTGATGATGCCGGGCGAGTCCGGCGTGGACTTTGCCGCCTCGCTGCGGCGGACCAGCCAGGTGCCGATCCTGATGCTCACCGCCCGCGCCGATCCGGAGGATCGCATCCGCGGACTGGAGACCGGGGTCGACGACTACCTGCCGAAGCCGTTCGAGCCGCGCGAACTGCTGCTGCGGATCAACAGCATCCTCAGACGCCAGCGCGGCGGCGAGAGCGGCGACCGGGCGGTGACCTTCGGACCGTTCGGGTTCCACCTCGCCCGCGGCGAACTGAAGAACGGCGAGGAGATCATCCGACTCACCGAGCGCGAGCGCGAATTGTTGCGCATCTTCGCCGGCCGCCCTGGCGAGACCGTCTCGCGGCTGGAACTCGCCGCCGGCGCCAACGGCAGTGAGCGCGCGGTCGACGTGCAGATCAACCGCCTGCGCCGCAAGATCGAGGTCGACCCCGCCAACCCGCTGCACCTGCAGACCGTGCGCGGCATCGGCTACCGGCTCCAGGTGGATTAGGTCTGCCCGCAATGCGCGCGCGGGCGGCGACACGCTTCACCACCATCGCTTCCCACCCGCCGGGAGGGAGGCGCCGATGGGACGCGCCGCCGCCCTGCCCTCTCCCCCCCTGTGGGGGAGAGTTGGAGAGGGGGGAATGGGGGGGGCGGGGGGGGGGGCCCCGGGCCCCCCAA
>JAEYRQ010000376.1 GCA_023435545.1 Pseudomonadota bacterium
GACGTCGGAGAACAGGCCGGTCGCGAACAGAGTCTTCAACGACTCGTCGGCGTCGTAGGCGTTGTAGCTCTGGCCCGGTTGCAGGGACAGGTAGTTGCGGACCGTCTCGGCATCGACGCGGCGATTGCCGTCGACCTGCACCTGACGAATCGTCTGGGCCTGGGCGGACGAGATACCGACCAGCTCGCCGGCGCCCGGGATTGAACCTGCTGCCAGCGCGACAAACAGAATGAATACGCCACGCATCAGAAATCGCACTGCACAAACCATCGGGTTGTCGATCCTCGGATCCGTCTGACCTTCTTTTCGTGCGGGCGTGACGCCACGCGGGCACAAAGCGATTCCGCCAGTCCCGAGGCGTTTGTATCGGCTTTCATCCACCATGAAAACAGCCATTTAGACGTCCCCCGGTACTCATTCCCGTGCCGTTGCCAGCCTGCAACGGCGAATTCACGAACGACCGGCCAGATTGACGATGTCGTTCCACGTCGCGAACAGCATCAGCATCAGCACCAGCGCCAGTCCCACCCGGAACCCGATGTCCATCGCCCGTTCGCTCAGCGGGCGCCCCCGAAGCGCCTCGATGGCGTAGAACAACAGATGCCCCCCGTCGAGCATCGGAATAGGCAACAGATTCAGAAAGCCGATGGATATCGAGAGAATGGCGGTCAGATTGAGCAGCGCCAGAAAGCCGAGCTTGGCTACCTCGCCTGACATCTCGGCTATGCGGATTGGTCCGCCGAGCTGGTCCGCCGCCTCCCGGCCAACGATCACCCCAACGAGATACGAAACCGTTCGATCGATCACGAACCAGGTTTCCTTGGTTCCCTCCCAGACGGCCGCGGGCACCGAGTAGCGAATCTGGGAAACCTCGTCCGGCTGGGCGCTGCGCTGGATGCCCAGCAGGCCGATGCGCTGGGTGTTGCCGAAGCGGTCTTCCACCTGGCGCAGATCTGGCGTTGCTGTCAGCCTGACCTCCGCCCCGTCGCGATCGACGACGAACTCGAGCGGCACGCCGGGACTGACGCTGACGATCCGCTGCATCTCCGCGAAACTGCCGATTGCCGAGCCATCGATCGAGATGACCAGATCGCCCGGTTCGAATCCGGCGGCCTCGGCCGCGGAGCCTGGATTGACGGCGTCCACCTTCGCGGGGGTGACGAACCGTCCGGTGGTGGAGAAGATTGCGGCGAAAATGACGATCGCCAGCAGGAAGTTGGCAATCGGTCCGGCCGCGACGACGGCGGCCCGCTGCCACAACGGCTTGGCGTGGAAGCTGTGACGCAGCTCGTCTGCGCTCATGCTGGCGACAGCCGCGTGATCAGGTGTGCTGGCAACTGAATCGTCGCCATGGAACTTCACGTAGCCGCCGAGCGGAATCCAGGACAGGCGCCAGCGAGTGCCCCGCCGGTCGTAGAAACCGTAGATCTCCCGGCCGAATCCGATCGAGAACGTCTCGACCCGGACGCCGCACCAGCGCGCGACGAGAAAATGTCCGAGTTCGTGGAAGAAGACGACCACCGTCAGGACGAACAGGAATGGCAGAATATAGCCAAGCGCCCCCAGCCCGAAGGCACCGACCGATCCGAATATGTCCATTGCCTTCCCCGTTACAGCGTCTCGTCAGCCGGCCCGCGCCAGCAGACCGGAAATGAAACCTTCGGCGATACGCCGCGCCCATCCGTCGAGGGCCACGGCATCATCCAGCGATTCGGCTTCCCCTACTCCCGCAGTTTCGGCCCGGCTGACAGCCTTGTCGACGATGGTGGCGATATCAGGGAATTTGATGCGTCTCTGCAAGAACGCATTCACCGCGATCTCGTTGGCGGCGTTGAGGACGGTCGCGGTGCCGTCGTCCCTGGCAAGGGCATGCCGTGCCAGCGCCAGCGCAGGGAAGCGATTCGTGTCCGGCTGCTCGAACGACAGGCTGCCAAGCGCACACAGATCGAGCCGGTCCATCGGGGTCGCAAGTCTGTCCGGCCACGCCAGAGCATAGGCGATCGGCGTGCGCATATCGGGCAATGCGAGTTGGGCAATCACGGAGCCGTCTGCATAGGACACGAAGCCGTGGACGATGCTCTCGGGATGGACAACCACACGCAGGCGTTCGGGCGCCAGGTCGAACAGGTGCCGCGCCTCGATCAGTTCGAGCCCCTTGTTCATCAGCGTCGCCGAGTCGATCGAGATCTTGGCACCCATCGACCAGACGGGATGACGGAGCGCGTCCTCGGGCCGCGCCTGCGCCATACGTTCGGCGCTCCACGTCCGGAAAGGTCCGCCGGATGCCGTGATCGTCACCGATTCGACGGAGTCACCGCGTTCCCGATCGAGCGCCTGGAAGATGGCGCAGTGCTCCGAATCCACCGGGAGGACGCGCGCGCCATGGCGCTGGACGGTGTCCATGAACAGGCGCCCCGCTGTCACGAGACATTCCTTGTTCGCCAGAAGGATAGTGACGCCGGTCCGGGCGGCCGCCAGCGTCGGAGCGAGGCCGGCTGCACCGACGATCGCCGCCATGAGCCGCGACACCGGCCTGAGTGCGGCCTCTTCGACAGCTTGCGCGCCCGCCGCCACCTCTATGCCGGATCCGTCGAGCGCCCGCTTCAGGGATCCATAGGCTCCGGGATCGGCGACCACGGCCAGTCGCGCCCGATACCGTATCGCGAGTTCGGCCAGCGCCTGCGCGTTGGCATTGGCGGTCACCGCCTCGACCTGGAACCTGCCGGGATTGCGGCCGACCAGATCGAGGGTGCTGAGGCCGATCGATCCCGTGGCACCGAGAATGCTGATGGTTTCAGGGGCCGATCGGGACGGCATGCGGATCCTCTCTGGCGCCACCAAGCCTACCATAGCAAGACGCCCGCACCAGCCGCATCCACCCCCCCGCGGGCCAGCCCCACCGCGGCAGCGCCGAGCGCGGCGGCGGCGAGGCCGTCGATCCTGTCCATGATGCCGCCGTGGCCTGGTATCAGATTGCTCGCGTCCTTGACGCCAAACCGGCGCTTGAGCGCCGATTCAGCAAGGTCCCCCGCCTGCGACACGATGGACAGCCCGGCGGCGAGGATCACCGGCCAGACGGACAAGAGCCCCGCGGCGGCCAGCGTCAAGCCGGCCGCGACGATGGATGCGGCAAGGCTGCCGATGCTGCCCGACCACGTCTTCTTGGGCGAGATGGCTGGCCATAGCTTTGGGCCGCCGATCCACCGGCCGGCGAAGTAGCCGCCGATATCGGTCGCCCAGACGATCGCGACCAGATAGGCGATGGCCGCAAGTCCGAATTGTGGATCGTCGCGCAGCAGGACCAGGGCCATGGCGGGGAGACAGGCATAGGCGGCGCCGGCTCCCATCAGCCTGCGCGGATCGTCGCTGCGTGATAGTAGATGGACAGCCACGGCGACGATTGCCACCGCCAGAGCGGCAGACTGATGCAAGCCGGCCCCGACCAGGATGACGGGCACGGAGCACAGGCCGCAGATCAGGACCGTCCTCGGGTCGACGCCGGAGCCACGGACGATACGGCTCCATTCCCACATGACGAGGACGGCGGTCACGGCGAGCAGCAGGACGAAGGGCCAGCCACCAATCCACACTGCGAGGAGCACCAGCGGTGCAAGCACGACTGCGGACAGCACGCGTGTGCGAAGATCGCCCAGCCTGCCCGAAGGGTCCGATGGCCGGTCCGCGCCGGTGCCTGGCGGTCGTGCCAACGTCTCAGCCCGATCGCGTCGCCAGGCCGCCGTACCGCCGCTCGCGACCGCGGAATTCCCCGATCGCGGCAATGAGCTCGTCTCGCCCGAAATCCGGCCAATAGACCGGCGAGAAGACGAATTCCGTGTAGGCGCACTGCCATAGCAGGAAGTTGCTGAGCCGCTGCTCGCCGCTGGTGCGGATGAGCAGGTCAGGGTCCGGGAACTCGCCGGTATCCAGCGCCTTCGAGAGCACCGATTCGTCTATGTCGCCCGGGGACAGCCGTCCTGCCCGAACCTCTTCGGCCACGCGCCGAACACCCCTGAGGATCTCGTCCCGGCCGCCGTAGTTGAACGCCACAATCAGCGTCAGGCCGGTATTGCCGGCCGTCAGCTCCTCGGCCTCGACGAGCAGCGACAGGACGTCCGACTCCAGCCCTTCGCGGCGTCCGATCACCCGGACACGCACGTCGCTGGCATGCAACTCGGCCAGATCGTGCCTGATGAAGCGCCGCAGCAGCGACATCAGGTCGAGAACCTCCGTGCGCGGGCGCGACCAGTTCTCGAGGCTGAAGCTGTAGAGCGTCAGGTAGCGGATGCCGAGTTCGCCGGCGGCCCGGACGGTGCGCCGCAGCGCTTCCACTCCGGCGCGGTGCCCCTCCCCGCGCGGAAGTCCGCGCCGCGAAGCCCAGCGCCCGTTGCCGTCCATGATGATGGCAACATGCCGCGGTATCTCGCAGAGGTCCGCACCCGGGGCGGGAACCGTCGCGCTCGCTTCCATGCCCGTTGTCCCGATTCCCCCGAGCAAGTCCTAGACCTGCAGGATTTCCTTTTCTTTGGTCGCGAGCATCGTATCGATCTCGGCGACCATCTGGTCGGTCAGCTTCTGCACGGCGTCCGACTTGCCGCGATGCTCGTCCTGGCCGATCTCGTGATCCTTCTCCAGCCGCTTCAGCAGTTCCATGCCGTCGCGCCGGACGTGGCGGACGGCGACCTTGGCCTGCTCGGCATATTTGTGCGCGATCTTGACGATCTCCTGGCGGCGCTCGGCGTTGAGCTCCGGTATCGGAATCCGCAGGTTCTGTCCGTCGACCACAGGGTTGAGCCCGAGATCGGACTCGCGGATGGCCTTGTCGACCGCGTTGACCATGGAACGGTCCCAGATGCTGACCGACAGGGACCGTGGCTCCGGCACGCTGATTGTCGCGACCTGGTTGAGGGGCATCTGCGAACCGTAGGCATCGACGGTGATCGGATCGAGGATGCTGGCGCTGGCGCGACCGGTGCGCAGCCCCCCGAACTCGGCCTTGAGCACGCTGAGCGCGCCGTTCATTCGCCGCTTCAGGTCGTCGATGTCGAATTTATCATCCATCTTGTCGCCTCCTGCCCAGTTCCTGTCAGGTCGATTGCGACCGCCAGGCCGTGTCGCTGCGGGCGGTCACTGGCTCACGAGCGTCGAACGCCCACCTCCAGCAAGAATCGCTTCGAGCGCGCCTGCATCGTGGATGTCGAAGACGATTACCGGAATACCGTTGTCGCGGGCAAGTGCGATTGCCGCGGTGTCCATCACCCTGAGGTCGCGGGCGATTACATCGGAGAAGGTCAGCCGGTCGTACCGGACAGCAGACGGATCGCGTTTGGGATCGGCCGAGTAGATGCCGTCGACCTGGGTCGCCTTGAACAGCGAGTCGCATTCGAGCTCGGCTGCGCGCAGTGCAGCGGCCGTGTCGGTGGTGAAGAACGGATTGCCGGTCCCTGCCGCGCACACGACGATGTGGCCGGCATCGAGATGGGCGCGGGCGCGATAGCTCGTGTACGTCTCGCAGACGGCCTCCATCGGGATCGCCGACATCGCGACTGCCGAAGCGCCATGGCCACGCAGCGCGCCTGCAAAGGCGAGCGCGTTCATCACCGTGGCCAGCATGCCCATATGGTCGGCGACGGTCCGGTCGAGTCCTTTCGCGGCGCCCGCGACGCCGCGAAAGATGTTGCCGCCACCGACGACCAGCGCGACCTGGCGGCCTTCACCCGATACTGCGACCAGTTCGGCCGCGATCCGGTCGACGACCGCCATGTCGAGCCCGAACTCGCCCGATCCCATCAGCGCCTCGCCAGACAGCTTGATGAGGATGCGACGGAACGGGGGGCGCTGGTCCATGGCGCGGGCCGCAGGCTGACTCAGCCGGCGACCGCTGCAGCAACCTCGGCAGCGAAGTCCGTCTCTTCCCGCTCGATGCCCTCGCCCAGCGCAAAGCGGGCGAAGCCGACGACCTTGATCGGCGCGCCGACATCGGACTCCGCCGCCTTGACGGCTTGCTCCACGGTCTTCTCGGGATCGTGGACGAAGGCCTGCTTCAGCAGCACGGCCTCCTCGTAGAACTTGCGGACGCGGCCCTCCACCATCTTCTCGATGATGTTGTCGGGCTTGCCGGATTCGCGCGCCTGCTCGCGATAGACAGCGCGCTCGCGCTCGACCACCGCCTGATCGACACCGTCGATGTCGACGGCGAGCGGATTGGTCGCGGCGACGTGCATGGCGATCTGCCGGCCGAGGCCGTCGAGCTTGGCCGCGTCGCCGGGCGATTCCAGCGCCACCAGGACGCCAATGCGGCCGAGGCCGGGCGAAATCGCGCCGTGCATGTAGGTGGACACCACGCCGGGGCTGACCTCGAAGCCGGCCGAACGGCGCAGCGACATGTTCTCGCCGATCTGGCCGATCATCTCCTGAAGATGCTCCGCGACTGTCTTGGACGTACCGGGGAACGTCGCCGCCGAGAGAGCGTCGAAGTTGCCGCCGACCGACAGCGCGACGTCGGCGATGGTGCGGACCATCGTCTGGAAAGTGTCTTTGCGCGCGACGAAGTCGGTCTCGGCATTCACCTCGACCACGGCGGCCTTCGAGCCGCCGCCCGCGATCGCCACAAGGCCTTCCGCCGCAACGCGGCCGGCCTTCTTGGCAGCTTTCGCCAGGCCCTTGGCCCGCAGCCAGTCGACCGCGGCCTCCATGTCGCCGTCGGTCTCGGTCAGCGCCGCCTTGCAGTCCATCATGCCCGCGCCGGTCTGCTCACGCAGGGTCTTCACCATTGTCGCGTTGATCGTCGCCATTGCGGCCTCCTGAGAATCCTATTCGCCGGCCGGGTGTCCCGGCCGGCCCTCGCGGCGTGGACGCCTTACTGCTGGTCGCCTTCCGCCAGCGTGCGTGCCTGGTCGACCCAACCCTCGCGGCCGATGCCGCCCGTGACGTTGAGCTCGTCCTCGATCCGGTCGATCTCTTCCGAGCCCAGGGCACCGATCTGCCAGAAGTGGAAGATGCCCATGTCGTTGAGCTTCTGCTCGAGGATCGGGCCGAGGCCGCCGATCTTCTTCAGGTCGTCCGGCGCGCCGCGGGGCGCAGACAGGAATTCGAACACCGGCGCCTCGATCACCGGCACGGTGA
>JAEYRQ010000547.1 GCA_023435545.1 Pseudomonadota bacterium
CCTCCTCCCGCACCGCCTCCGGTGTCCGCCTCCGCCCCGGCAGTCAGCGAGACGGACGATACCGACTTCGATCTCACCGCCGCTCTCGCGGCCGAACTCGACCTCGCGCCGGAAGCGCCGCAGCCGCCCGAAGATGAGGGCGAGGAGCGGCAGCCGACGGACGTCAACATCTACGACGAGATCATCAGACGGGACCGCTGAAATGCCCGCTCGCCGGCTCGCCCGCCGCGCCTCGACAGCTGCGGCGGTCATGGGGGGAGTCTGCCTTGACCTGGCGATGGTCGCCGGGCCGGCCGGTGCGCAGTCGATAAACATCGAGCTCGGCGAGGGGGCCGGGCTGACCGAGCGCGCGATTCAGCTCGTCGCGCTGATCACCGTCCTCAGCCTTGCGCCGTCGATCCTGGTGATGATCACCTCGTTCACCCGGATCGTGGTCGTCCTGTCGCTGCTCAGGACCGCGATCGGATTGCAGACCGCGCCGACGAACTCGGTGATGATCAGTTTGGCGCTGTTCCTGACGGCGTTCATCATGGCGCCGGCCTTCCAGACCGCCTACGAGAACGGAATCCGGCCGCTGGTCGACCAGCAGATCGAGATCGACGAGGCCTTTCAGCGCTCGGTCGCGCCGTTCCGAACCTTCATGCTCGGCCAGGTGCGGGAGAAGGACCTGACGCTGTTCAGCGACATGGCCCAGGCCGAGCAGCCGGAGAACCCGGAAGACGTCGAACTCAGGGTGCTGATCCCGGCCTTCATGATCTCGGAGCTCCGCCGGGCCTTCGAGATCGGCTTCCTCCTGTTCATCCCGTTCATCGTCATCGACATGGTGGTCGCCTCGATCCTGATGTCGATGGGCATGATGATGCTGCCGCCGATCATCATCTCGCTGCCGTTCAAGCTGATCTTCTTCGTGCTCGTCGACGGCTGGACGCTGGTCGCCGGCAGCCTCGTGCGCAGCTTCGGAATGGGGTAGGCGAGCGGCCGCAAGGTCGCCGCCTCCAACCTCCGTCATCCCGGAAGCCGCGTCAGCGGCTATCCGGGATCGGAAGGGCACGAGGGCGCCGGCGAGGTGTTCCGATCCCGGCTCTCCGGCTTCGCCTGCGGCCGGGTTGACGGGGGAGGGGGCGGGTGGGAACGGAAGGTCCTCGGACGGGATGCCTCGCAGATTCTGTGTCGCCCTCAATGCCGCTCAAGGAACGAATCCAGCACCCGCTTGGTGCCGGAATGCTCGAACTCCACAGTCAGCTTGTTGCCGTCGACCGAGGCGACGCGGCCATAGCCGAACTTCTGATGGAAGACGCGCTCTCCGACGGCGAACGAGGACGGCGGGCCGGAGGAGCGGGCGAGGATCTCGCCCTCGATCAGCTGGGGACCGCGAGACTGGACTCCGCCGCGCCCGGCGCCGGCCGTTGCCCGTTCGCGGTTCTTCTGGGCGCGCTGCCAGCCGGGCGTGGAATAGGTGTTGGCGAAGGGCTCGCGGTCGTCGAACCGGCTCCAGCCCTGGCTCGCCTGGCTGGTCCTGAGCGAGCCGGTGTCGATCACCTCGACATTGCGCTCGGGCAGTTCGTCGAGGAAGCGCGAGGCGATGGTGGATTGCCACAGGCCGTGGATGCGCCGGTTGGTGGCGAAATAGAGTTCGGCGCGGCGCTTGGCCCGCGTGATTCCGACATAGGCGAGGCGGCGCTCTTCCTCCAGCCCGGCGCGGCCGTTCTCGTCGAGCGAGCGCTGGTGCGGGAACAGGCCTTCCTCCCAGCCGGGCAGGAACACGGTGCCGAATTCGAGGCCCTTTGCCGCGTGCAGCGTCATCAGACTGACCTTCTCGCCCGTCTCGCCCGATTCCGTGTCCATCACCAGCGAGATGTGCTCGAGGAAGCCGGCCATCGACTCGAACTCCTCCATCGAGCGCAAGAGCTCCTTGAGGTTCTCGAGCCGGCCGGGCGCGTCCGGCGAGCGATCCTTCTGCCACATGTCGGTGTAGCCCGATTCCTCGAGGATCAGCGCGGCGAGTTCGGCATGCGGCAAGGCGTCGAGCTGGCTCCGCCAGCGGGCGAACGAGGCGAGCACGTCGCGCAGCGCTGAACGGGCGCGCGGCTTCAGTTCCTCGGATTCGGTCAGCGCGACGGCCGCCTGCATCATCGGGATGCCGTCGGCGCGGGCGACGTCGTGCACGGTGCGGATTGTGGCGTCACCCAGGCCCCGGCGCGGGGTATTCACGATCCGCTCGAAAGCGAGGTCGTCGGCCGGCTGCACGGTCGCGCGGAAGTAGGCGATGGCATCGCGGATCTCGGCGCGTTCGTAGAAGCGCGGGCCGCCAATGACGCGATAGGGCAGGCCGAGGGTGACGAAGCGATCCTCGAACTCGCGCATCTGGAAGGAGGCGCGCACCAGGATCGCCATGTCGTCGAGGCTTTCGCCGGAACGCTGCAGGCGCTCGATGCGATCGCCGATCAGCCGGGCCTCCTCCTCCGAATCCCAGGCGCAGGTGACGGTCAGCTTGTCGCCGGTCTCGCCCTCCGAATGCAGCGTCTTGCCGAGCCGGCCCTCGTTGTGGGCGATCAGGTGGGACGCAGCCTCGAGGATGTGCGAGGTCGAGCGGTAGTTGCGTTCGAGCCGGATCACCACGGCACCGGGGAAATCCTTCTCGAACCTCAGGATGTTGTCGACCTCGGCGCCGCGCCAGCCGTAGATCGACTGGTCGTCGTCGCCGACGCAGCACAGGTTCCTGGAGCCCTGCGCCAGCAGCCTGAGCCACAGGTACTGGGCGACGTTGGTGTCCTGGTACTCGTCGACCAGCATGTAGCGGAAGCGCGAATGGTAGTCGGCGAGCACGTCCGGATTGTCGCGGAACAGCCGGATCGTCTCGAGCAGCAGGTCGCCGAAGTCGACCGCATTGAGGATCTTCAGCCGCGCCTGGTAGGCCTTGTAGAGCTCGTCGCCGCGCCCGGCGAAGGCATAGGCGTCGCCCGAAGGCACCTTGTCGGGCGTCAGCCCGCGGTTCTTCCAGCCGTCGATGTATGCGGCGAGCTGGCGGGCGGGCCAGCGCTTCTCGTCGATGTCCTCGGCCTGGAGGATCTGTTTCAGCAGGCGGATCTGGTCGTCGGTGTCGAGGATGGTGAAGTCGCGCTTCAGCCCCACCAGTTCGGCATGGCGGCGCAGGATCTTTACGCCGATCGAGTGGAAGGTGCCCAGCCACGGCATGCCCTCGACGCTCTCGCCGATCAGCGCGCCGATCCGGTGGCGCATCTCGCGAGCCGCCTTGTTGGTGAAGGTGACGGCGAGGATCTGCCCTGGTCGCGCCCTGCCGGTCGCCAGGATATGGGCGATACGGGTGGTTAGCACCCGGGTCTTGCCGGTGCCCGCGCCGGCGAGCACCAGCACGGGGCCGTCGAGCGTCTCCACCGCCCTGCGCTGCTCCGGATTGAGCCCCGCAAGATAGCCCGGCCCGGCTGATGCACGGGCGCGGGCCGCGATCCCGCCGGGGGCGGGGGCGGGCAGGTCGTCGGTGGGTGTGGCGCGCGGTTCGGCCATGGAGGGGCAGGTGCTCCGGGTCGTGATTCGACGGGGGATGATCCTAGCTCAATATGGGGCGCGGACGCGGCGATGCCTATGCGGGGGCGGAAGGGGGTTGCGCTGGAACGGCAAGTTGGCCTTCCCTTGCCTTGTGTCCGTAGCCGAGGAGCCACCCATGCCCCCCATCCGCCCCTGGAGCGAGGTCGCCCCGCGGCTGATCGATGTTGCGACCGGCCGGGCGCCGGCCGATGTGGTTATCCGGGGTGGGCGGTGGGTGAACGTTCATACCCGCGAGGTGATCGCAGGCACCGCCATCGCCGTCGCCGAGGGCCGCTTCGCCTATGTCGGCCCGGACGCCTCGCACACGATCGGCGAGGCGACGAAGATCGTCGAGGCGGACGGCGCCTACATGGTGCCGGGCCTGTGCGACGGGCACATGCATGTCGAAAGCGGCATGGTGACCGTCACCGAGTTCACCCGCGCGGTGATCCCGCACGGCACCACGACGATGTTCATCGCCCCGCACGAGATCGCCAATGTGCTCGGCCTGAAGGGCGTCCGGCTGATGCACGACGAGGCGCTGGCGATGCCGGTCAACGTCTTCGTGCAGATGCCGAGTTGCGTGCCGAGCGCGCCGGGGCTGGAGACGGCCGGCGCGGAGATGGGACCGGCAGAGGTCGCCGAGGCCATGCAATGGCCGGGGATCATTGGACTCGGCGAGGTGATGAACTTTCCCGGGGTGGCTGCGGGCGACCCAAAGATGCTCGACCAGATCGCCGAGACGATGCGGGCGCGCAAGACCGTCGGCGGCCACTATGCCTCGCCCGACCTCGGCCTCATGTTCCACGGCTATGTGGCCGGAGGCCCCTCCGATGACCACGAGGGCACGCGGCTCGAGGACGCGGTCGCGCGCGCCCGGCAGGGCATGAGCGCGATGCTGCGGCTCGGCTCGGCCTGGTACGACGTCGCCGCCCAGATCAAGGCGCTCACCGAGATGGGGCTCGATCCGCGCGGCTTCATCCTGTGCACCGACGACAGCCATTGCGGCACCATACTCAACGATGGCCATATGAACCGCGTTGTGCGCCATGCCATCGCGCAGGGCTGTCCGCCAGTTGAGGCGCTGCAGATGGCGAGCCTCAACACCGCGGTGCATTTCGGCCTGGAGCGCGATCTGGGTTCCATCGCGCCGGGCCGGCGCGCCGACCTGATCCTCACCACCGACCTGCCGAGCCTGCCGATCGATATGGTCATCGGCCGCGGCGTGGTGCTGGCGGAAGCCGGAAGGCTCGTCGCGGACATTCCCGCCTACAGCTATCCGGACTTCTCGCTGGGGACGGTGAAGCTCGGACACGAAATCACCACGCGCGACTTCGACATCGAGGCGCCCGCAGGGGCCAATTCGGTGACGGCACGCGTCATCGGCGTGGTCGAGAACCAGGCGCCGACGAAGGCGCTGGAGCGCACGCTTCAGGTCGAGAGCGGCCTCGTCATGGGCGATCCGGCGCAGGACGTCTGCCAGATCGCGCTGGTCGAACGGCATCGCGGCACCGGCAAGGTGGTCAATGGCTTCGTCTCCGGCTTCGGCTACGACGTGCCGTGCGGCATCGCCAGTACGGTCGCGCACGACTGCCACCACATGATCGTGGTCGGCACCTCGAAGGAGGACATGGCGCTCGCCGCCAACCGTGTCGCGGCAGCTGGCGGCGGCGTCGCGGTGTTCTCGCGGGGCAGGGAGCTCGCGCTGGTGGAACTGGCGATCGCCGGCCTGATGTCGACCGAGCGCGCCGAGACGGTCGCCGAGAAGGCCGAGCGGCTGGTCGCGGCGATGCGCGAGTGCGGCTGCACGCTCAACAACGCCTATATGCAGCATTCGCTGCTGGCGCTGGCTGTGATCCCGGAATTGAGGATCTCCGACCTCGGGATCGTCGACGTCAGGACCTTCGAGCTGACCGACCTGTTCGTCTGAGCGGAAAGCCACGGGGATTTTCTCCGGGGGTGGCTTGACGCTTCCATAACCGCAGGGTTATTGATCCAATCGATAACCACCAGGTTATGGATCGCGATGCCGCAGCCGCACGACATCCTCTTCAGAACGCTTGCCGACACGACGCGACGGGCGATCTTCGAACGGCTCTGCCGTGAGGGGGACCTGACGGTCGGAGCCCTGACCGCGTCCGCGGGGGTAACGCAGCCGGCCGTCTCCAAGCACCTGGCGGTCCTCAAGCGGGCCGGCCTGGTGTGCGACCGCCAGCAGGGCCGCCAATCCTACTATCGCGCGCAACTGGACGCCCTGGCCCCGCTGATCGACTGGACCAACCAGATGGCCGGGTTCTGGCAGAACCGGTTCGACGATCTGGAAGATCTGCTTCGAAGGATGGATCAATGACTGAAGCCGCCACTGAAACGCTCTCTGTCGTCGTCGAGCGGGAGTTGCCGCATGCGCCGGAGAAGATCTGGCGAGCACTGACCGAGCCGCACCTGATCGGGGACTGGCTGATGAAGACCGACTTTCAGCCCATCGCGGGCCGCCGATTCAATCTCACCGCGGACTGGGGTGCGGTCGACTGCCGCGTCGAGGTCGTCGATCCGAACAGGACCCTGGTCTACACGTGGGACACGAAGGATCTCAGGAGCATCGTCACCTGGACACTTACCCCGATAGCAACGGGCACGCTGCTGCGGATGGAGCAGACCGGCTTCCGGCCGGATCAGCAGCCGTATTTCCGGGGCGCCCAGGTTGGCTGGCCGCGATTCCTGGCCGCGCTTGAGCAGGTCCTGGCGGGGTTGAATTGACGGCCTCCGGCACGGCTGGCTTCAAAGGAGGTTTCCGATGAGCTTCAGCATATGGATCCGGCAGGCACATCGCTGGCTTGCGATCGCTTTCACGATTGCCGTCCTTGCCAACTTCGTCGTCATGGCACGTGGAGATCCCCCTGCCTGGGTGGTCTATTCGCCGCTCGGCCCACTGTTCCTGCTGCTGTTCACCGGCCTCTACATGTTCGTGCTGCCGCATGCGGTGCGGTGGCGCAAGGGGTCGTAAAGGTGAGGCTTCGGCTTACGCAACGGCTGGTGGCGATGTAGCATCCGCTCCGGCCGTGGCCCTGGCGATTCGGGTCGTGGCCTCGATACCTCATCATCGGAGACGGAACATGCGCATCCGACAGTTCGTTCTCGGACTGGGAGCAGCGACACTCGCAACCACGCTCGCCGCGGGCACGGCCTCGGCCTGGTGGGCCCATGGCGGCGGCTTCCACCCGGCCTATCATCCGGGCTACCACCCCGGCTATTATCCCCACTACCGCCCGGTCCCCTATCCGGTGCCGGTCTATCACAACAACACCGGCGCCTTCGTCGGCGGACTGGCGGCGGGCGCCGTGGCGGGCGCAGCGATCGGCGCGGCCGCGGCATCGAACCCCTATCCCTATCCGCAATACGGCTATCCGCCCTATTGCGGCTACGCCCCCTATCCGCCCTGCGCGCCGCAATGAGGCAGGCCATGTACCCGGAGACCCATCACATGCGCATCACGGCGCTGATCCTCGCCGTCGGCGCAATCGCGTCCGGGCCCGCCTTCGGGCAGGCACAGTCTGGCGCCGCCGCGGCCGAACCACCGACGCCGCGCGTCGACTGCACCATCGAGACCGCCACGCTGTGCAAGGCGGACGGCTGCGAGGCATCCACCACGCTGGGTGACCTGACGCTGCCGGCGAGGGTGCTGGTCGACCAGGCCTCCAGCGTCATCGCCACGGTCGGCCCCGACGGGCTGCCGCACGTCACGCCGGTCCAGTCCCAGGCGATCTCGGCGGCCGGCACCGTCGTGCTGCAGGGCGTCGAGGGCACCGCCGGCTGGATGATGCACGGCTCGCCGTCTGACGAGGCGACGACCTTCATCGTTGCCTCGAACCACAGCGCGCTGGTCGCGTTCGGAAGCTGCAAGCCGATCAAGTAGACCGGCCAGCGTCCTCGCCGGGTCGTCCCGGAATGCCGCAGGAGCGGCCTCCGGGATCGCCCGCAGCGGTGCCCCGCCGAAGCGCCTACCGCGCCAGTCTGAGATGCCGGGTCAGGCGTAGCTCCAGCCCGTTCCAGACGCGTCTGAGCGCCTCAACCATGATCAGGTAGAGCACCGCCGCCCACAGATAGACCTGGAAGTCGAACGAGCGGGCGAAGGCGAGCCGCGTCGTTCCCATCAGGTCGAAGACGGTGATGACGCTGGCGATGGCCGAGCCCTTGATCATCAGCACCACCTCGTTGCCGAGCGGGCGCAGCGCGATGATGTAGGCCTGCGGCAGGATCACCTTCAGGTAGACGACCGGCATCCTCAGGCCCAGCGAGATCGCGGCCTCGGTCTGGCCGCGCGGCACGGCGAGGATGGCGCCGCGCAGGATCTCCGCCTGATAGGCCGACGTGTTCAGCGTGAAGGTGAACACCGCGCAGTAGAAGGCGTCGCGGAAGAACCACCACAGGCCGACCGATTCCAGCTCGGGGCGGAACTGCCCGGCGCCGTAGTAGACCAGGAACACCTGCGCCAGCAGCGGCGTACCCCGGAAGAAGTAGACGTAGCCGAAGGCGAGCCAGCGCAGCGGGCCGATGCGGGAGATGCGCGCAAGCGCGACCGGAAACGCCATGAGCCCGCCGATCACGACCGAGATCGTGACGAGTTGCACCGTGACCCAGAGGCCGTCCAGCATCCGAGGCCCGTAGCGGGCGAGCAGGTCGAGGTCGATCATGCCGTCCTCCGCTCGCCGCGCGCCGCCCAGCGCTCCACCCAGACGATGCCGATGCTCGAGA
>JAEYRQ010000566.1 GCA_023435545.1 Pseudomonadota bacterium
ATGACAAGCAGCACCCGCGCGCCCAGGAAGGCGCCAATGTAGTGGGCGTTTATGTAGCCGACTGCCTCGCTCGAGCCGATGCGGCCGGCGACAAGCATGCCGACGGTCACGGCGGGGTTGATGTGGCAGCCCGAGATCGGACCGATGGCGTAGGCCGCGAGCATCAGCCCCAGCCCGAAGCCGAACGCAATCGGCAGGGCGCCAAGCGGCAGCGCCCCACCCATTTCCGCGATGACGGCCGATCCGCAGCCGAACAACACGAGCGTCGCGGTGCCGATGAGCTCGGCCAGATATTTCTTCATTGCGCCGGACATGATCCGACCTCCTGCCAAAGTTGTCGCACCGTCACTTGCTAGGCCGGATATCGATTCGCGAGGAGTCGGATTCGCCAATGCGTTGCAGCAGCGCGGATCGGCAACGACACTGAGCGGGATCTTGCGAAGACAGGCAATTATGTCAGGATTGCTGACCTAATAGACGCAAGGCCAATACGAGGACTCGCCATGAAGGACCACTTCCGGATGATGTCGGGCTACAATGCATGGGCCAACGCGCGGCTCTATGCCGCCGCAGCGGCGATGCCGGACGAGGACTATCGGCGCGAGTACGGGGCGTTCTTCGGCTCCGTGCACAGGACGCTGAACCATATCCTGGGTGCCGACCGGATATGGATGAAGCGGTTCACCGGCGCCGGCGAGGCGCCGGACCGGCTCGACGCGGTCCTTCACGAGGACCTGCCTGCGCTCACCGAGGCCCGCCGCGCCGAGGACGCGCGCATCTCAGGCTACATCGACAGTCTGGACGAGGCAGCGCTCGCCGGCCGCTTCCGCTACCGCACGATCACTCGTCCGACCGAGATCGAGCAACCGCTTGCCCCGGCGCTGACGCACTTCTTCAACCACCAGACCCACCACCGCGGCCAGGTGCACTGCCTGATGACGCAACTGGCCGGCGAGGCGCCGAGCCTCGACCTGATCTTCTACCAGCGGGAGACGGGCGTGGGGCTGAGTTGAGCCCCACTCCGGTGCCGGCGGTCAGCGGCCCTGAGGCCCGCCGGCGCCGCTGGCGATCGAAACCTTCTCGCTGCCCAAGACCTTCCCGTCCGGGCCGACATAGATCAGCTGCAGGATGTCGGCCTGGAAGGGGTGGGCGACGATGAATTTGAGCCAGTTGCTCTTGCCCGCCGGCGGGCACGCGCCGGGGGCGATCGACACCACCACCCGAGCCGCGCGCAGCGAATCCGTGACCCTTGGATAGGGCGGCGGATCATCCAGGCGCGCGCCCACGAGGCCCCAGCAGGCCAGCTGCGCCGGCATCAGCGCGGCGACGTGAACCGGGCGGCCGCCGGTCAGGCCGGCGGGATCGTCAGGCCCTATGACATAGGCGTATGTGGCACCCCAGAACGCGAGAGCTGCCTCGACCGGAGCGGACAAGGACAGCGCGGCCGCGGCCGCGACAAAGGTACCGGTCAACCACTTCAACGACATCTGCGAAAACTCCCGATGCAGGCGGCGCGACTATGCCACGACTCGCCGCTCGCTTCGAGTGCGCCGACGCCACGCCATCCACTGGTCTCTGGCTACTGGCTCTGGATGGCGACCTTCTCGATCTTCAGGATCCGCCCGGCGGGATTGACGAAGAAGATCTGGATGAGCTGATCGACGCCTGCCCCGCCGACCGTCACGATCCGTCGCACCACGCGGGTGTTCGTGCAACCGCGCGGATTGGGGCCGATGACGATCGTCACGGGGACGACGAACGGCGAGACGGCCTGCCCTGGCGGCGCGACCTGATGCGCCGACAGGGCGGCCTGGCAGGTGTCGGACGCATAGTAGTTGGCATCCAGGCGGATCGGGCCGCCATAGGGGCCGTACATTCGCGCGAAGCTGCCGGGGCCTTGGGCGCTGGCCGGGGCTGCGAGGGCGAGCGTGACGACAAAGAGCAGAAGTGCCGCAATTCGCATTCTCTCGTCTCCATTCGGAAACGCAGCCCCCCACAGCCGCGGGTTACAGGTCCGGCGATCCGTGTCGCCGGATCTGGATACGTCAGACAAGCGCGATCAGACGACTCGGTCCACCGGTCGCGCCGACAATTTTCGGTGAGCCGACCACCAGCGTCGCGCCGGTGACGGGCAGCGCATCGAGGTTGGCGACGCATTCCATGCCCCACCGCCCGCTCGGCAGCCAGGTGTAGTGGGTCTTGAAGTCGGGCGAGGCGCCGAAGTCGAGCGACAGCGTGTCGACGGCCATGCCGACCACGTTGCGGTCCTTGATCATCATGTCGGCCGCCTCTGCGTGGAAGCCGGGGAAGTGCATCTTGCCCTCGCCGTCGGCGTTGCGGAACTTGTCGGAGCCTAGCAGCGCTCCCCAGCCCGAGTTCATCGCGACGCAGCATCCGTCCGGAAGCTCGCCATTGGCGCTTTCCCAGGCGGCGATGTCGTCGGGCGTGACCTGATAGTCGGCGTTTTCGGCCGCCTTGGCCTTCACGTCGATGATGGCGAGCGGCACGCCCAGCTTCTCGATCTCGATCGCCGAGGCGTCCGCGCCGTCGGCCGAGAAATGGATCGGCGCATCCATGTGGGTGCCGGTGTGCTCCACCAGATGCCAGCGGTTCATGTTGTAGCCGTCGGGATCGAAGGTCGCCATCTTCTCGATCTCGAGCTGCGGCTCGCCGAAGAAAGTCGGGAAATCCGGCGGCAGCGGATGCGTCAGGTCGACGACCCGGTCGAAGCTGACCGGCGCGGATCGTGGGGGTGCGGTGGCCAGCGGCACCGTCGGGGCGGCCGCGGCGGCGGCCCCTATCCCCTTGAAGAACCCCCGCCGGCTGAGGCGGCGCATCACCACGTCATGGCATCCTGGAACGCACATCGAACGGCTCCCCTGTCTGTGCCCTATTGGTTCCGCTCACCGGCACGTGCCGGTACGGAAAAACACTACCACAGACGTAATCGGGGCCATACGGGAGGCTTCGGGAGGCACACGGCCCTTGCCGTCGCCCGCGATGGACGGCAAAAGACCGCCCATGCTGCAGATCACCGACCTCACCTACCGGATCGCCGGCCGCACGCTGTTCGACAAGGCATCCGTCACCCTGCCCGACGGCACGCGCGCGGGCCTCGTCGGCCGCAACAGCACCGGCAAGACGACGCTGTTCGGCCTGTTGAAGGGGCAGCTGTCATCGGAGTCGGGGTCGATATCGATGCCGGCGCGTGCGCGGATCGGCAGCGTCGAGGAGGAGGCGCCGGAGGGGCCGACAAGCCTGATTGACTTCGTGCTGTCGGCCGATACCGAGCGGGCGAGCCTCATGGCGGAGGCGGACACCACCAGCGATGGCGCCCGCATCGGCGAGATACACGCACGACTGGCCGAGATCGACGCCTATTCAGCGGAGGCACGGGCGGCGCGCATCCTGTCAGGGCTCGGCTTCGACGATGCCGCGCAGAAACGGCCGCTGCAGAGCTTCTCGGGCGGCTGGCGGATGCGCGTGGCGCTTGCGGCCGTTCTGTTCACCGAGCCGGACCTGCTGCTGCTCGACGAACCCACCAACTATCTCGATCTCGAAGGCACTCTGTGGCTCGAGACCTACCTGTCGCGCTATCCGCACACGC
>JAEYRQ010000621.1 GCA_023435545.1 Pseudomonadota bacterium
ATCGTCACCAGCATGATGGTGCTGCATGAGATGCCGCCCTCGCACATCAAGGGCGTGTTCAAGGAAGCCCACCGGCTGCTGAAGCCGGGCGGACTGTCGATCCATCTCGACTTCCTGGTGCGCGACGATCCGTTCAAGGAATACGTCCACTACGGCCATTCGCGGCGGAACAACGAGCCGTTCATGGTGCCGCTGAACAAGATGGACATCGTTGCCGCGCACAGGGAGGCCGGCTTCGACGACGTCGAGATCGTCCCCTTCGAGGAGTTCGACGGATCGCTCTCGCCGGAGATGACCGCATGGCGGTTCCCGTGGACGATGATCATCGCCCGCAAGGCCGCATGAGCGCTCTCGTCGACATCGCCGGTCTGAAGCTCCTCGTCATGGGCGGCGGGGCCGGGATCGGCCTGTCGGCGGTACGCCTGGCGATCGCGGCCGGCGCCGTGGTCGCGGTCACCACGATGCCGGGCGAGGCCGCCGAAGGTGTGGCATTCCACGCCCACTGCGACGTGACCGATCCGGCGGCGGTCACCTCCGCAGTCGACGGCGCGGCCGCGGCGCTCGGCGGCATCGACGCGGCGATCGTGACGGCCGGGATCTTCGACCATCGCGGCGTGGCGGAGACGAGCGATGCCGACTGGGCCCGCGTCATCGCCATCAACCTGACCGGCCCGTTCCATGTCGCCCGCGCGCTCGAGCCGCATTTCCGCGCCGCCGGCTCGGGATCGCTGGTGCTGTTTTCGAGCCAGGTCGGGATTGTCGGCCATCGCCGAGCCACCGCCTACGCAGCCTCGAAAGGCGGGGTGAACGGGCTGACGAGGACGCTGGCAATCGAGTTCGCGGAATTCGGTGCAAGGGTCAATGCCGTCGCGCCGGGACCGGTGGAGACCGGCATGACGGCGGTCGCCCGTGCGGATCCGGAACGCCGGAGCAGGCTGCTGGAGGCGGTGCCGCTCGGCCGGTTCGGCAATCCCGACGAGATTGCCCGCGCGGCGCTATATCTCGCCGCGCCGGCCTCGGCCTACATCACCGGCCATGTCCTCGTCATCGACGGCGGCGTGACCGCCATCTGAGCCGGCATCCCCGACGCCGGATCGCTACAGGAGGAGGTCCAGCATGCGAGATCCCTATTACGTCCGGGAGGACGACAACCTAGACGACATGGCCGAGGTGCTGAAGCCTGCCCTCGGCTTCACCGACGAGGACCTCAAGCGGCTCTCTCCCGAGGCCAAGAACCTGTTTTCGGGCAGGCGCCGGCTGGGGATCGACTGGCTGGACCGCTACGAGGTGGTGGTGACGGTCACGAAGAGCCCCGATGGATGCCGATGCGGCATCCGCGAGGGGCAGAAGATCGTCTTCGACATGCGCCACAAGGTGAAGCCGGAGCTGTCCGACGCGCCGCTGTGCATCCACCTGATGTCGCCGGTGCTGTCGATATTCTACATGACCTTCGACCGGGCCGCGGAGGGCCTGAACCCGCTGACCTGCATCTGGCGGTTCGTCGAATGCCCGCTGACCGGGGCCGACCACGGCGCCGATAAGGCGCTGGCCGAGGTGAGCTTGCGCCGCGTTGGCACGCACGAGCCGGTGACCAAGCGCATGCTGGCGGAGGACTTCGCGTGACCATCCCCAACCGCCCGCCGATCTCCGACTGCGAGATCCATGCCGTCGTCACCCGCGCCTTCCACTGCGCCAACCATATCCGCGAGGGCGAGACCTTCGTCTTCGACATCGAGGGCCGCCTTCTGGCCGCGAAATCCTCCGCCAACCTGTGCCTCGGGATCGTCGCCAAGCTGCAGCCGGCATTGATGATGGCGCAGGACCGGATCGCGGAGGGGCTGCATCCGGTCAGTCCGAACTTCAACACCTTCGACTGCTTCGACACCGGGATCGACCACGGCGGCACCGGCAAGGTCTATGTCGAGATGCTGCTGGTCGATTCCCGCACCGGCGAGCGGGTGGAGCCCTGGCCTAAACCGGAATGACCGAGACGCGCTATCCGCTGGCGATGCGGCCCTTCGACCTCGCCGGGGTCGAGGTGAGGAACCGCATCTTTTTGCCGGCGCATACCACCAATTTCGGCCGCGACTTCCTGCCGACCGACGAGCACGTCCACTATCTGGCCGAGCGCGCCAGGGCGGGCGTCGGTCTCGTCATCGTCGAGCCGCTGCGCGTCCACCGCACCTCGCTCGGCCGTTCCGGCGGGCTGTCTGGATCCGACCGGCGGGCGCTGCCGGGTCTGAGAGGGATTGTGGAGGCGGTGAAGGCCGAGGGCGCGCGGATCTTCGTGCAGATCACCCATGCCGGGCGGCACGGGCCAAACGAGACCGATCGTCTGCCGGCCTGGGGGCCGTCGGCGGCGCCATGGATTCCCGGCGCGGAGATCCCGCACGCGATGACGCCGGGCGAAATGGACGCGGTGCGCGAGGCATATGTCGAGACCGCTGAGCTTGCGATCGAGGCCGGCTTCGAGGGGATGGAGGTCCACATAGGTCACGGCCACCTGCTGCACCAGTTCCTGTCGCCCGCGGCCAACGTGCGCGACGACGACTGGGGCGGCAGCCCGGCAAACCGCCTTCGCTTCCCGCTGGAGGTGGTGGAAACCCTGCTGGATGCCATCGGCGGCCGCGTGCCGCTCGGCATCCGCGTCAGCGTCGACGACCTGATGCCCGACGGGCTCGGCCCCAAGGAGCAGCGCGAGATCATCGCCCGCTTCGCCGCCCTGCCGGGCATCGCCTTCGTCAATGCCTCCGTTGCGGCCTACCAGTGGCCGAGCATCGGCCACCACGTCGCCGACATGGCCCATCCCCCGCACCCGTTCCGCGATCTCACCGAGGCGCTGCGCCCGGTGATCGGCGACATGCCGCTCATGACCGCCAACCGCTACCGGACGCTGGCCGAGGTGGAGGAGACACTTCGGCGCGGGGTCATCGACATGGTCGGCATCAATCGCGCCCACATGGCCGACCCCGAGCTTCTGCCCAAGAGCCTGGCGGGGCGGGAGGCCGAGGTGAGGCCCTGCGTCGCCCACAATTACTGCATCGGCCAGGTCGGGGCGCACCGTCCGATCTCCTGCATGATGAACCCGCGTGTCGGCCGCGAGGCTGAGTGGCCGGAGGTCCCCACCGAACGGAAGGCGAAGCGCGTTCTGGTCATCGGCGCCGGCCCGGCCGGTCTCGAGGCCGCGAGGGTCGCTGCGCTCGCGGGTCACGAGGTGACGGTGTGGGAGCGCGAGGCGGCGCCGGGCGGACGGCTTACGCTCGCCGGCACAGGTACCGGGCGGGGCGACCTCCACCTGATGCGCGACTGGCTCGCCGCCGCCGCGGGCGCGGCCGGCGCAAGGATCTACACCGGCGTGGCCGCGTCCGTCGGGAAGGTCGCCGCGTTCGGCGCCGATGCTGTCATCCTCGCCGCCGGCGCAGTGCATGCCGCCGGGCCGCTGCCGGGCGCTGTAGCGATCGACGTCCCCACGGCCCTCGCCAAGCCCCGCGACGACTGGCGGGGCCTGAGAGTCGCGGTCATCGACGAGGCCGGCTCCTGGGCGACGCTCTCGACAGCCGAGACGCTGGCCGGTGCCGGGGCATCCGTCGAGATCGTCGCGCTGCCGGGCACCGCGCTGTGGGCGGTGACGCTCTATAGCCGGATGACCGCGTTGGAGCGCCTTGCCCTCGCCGGCGTGAAGATCCGTACCGGCCATGCGCCGCTGTCCGCCGAAGCTGGCCGTCTCATCTGCCGGATAGCCCGAACCGGCGAGAGCGTCCGGCTCGGCCCCTTCGACCGGTTCGTCCACTCCGATCCGGGGATGGCCGCTACAGACCTGCAGACTGAACTGGAAGCGGGCGGCCTGCCGGTCCATCCGATCGGCGATGCGGTTGCGCCGCGCACGCTGTTCGAGGCGATGCACGATGCCCATGCGATCGCCCGCGGCCTTGGAGGGACGTCATGAGCGATCGCCACGACGCCGACGTGGTGGTGATCGGCACCGGCTCGGCCGGCTCGGTCGTCGCCGGCCGGCTCGCGTCGCAATCGGACCTGAAGGTAACCGTGCTGGAGGCGGGCGGGCGCGACTGGAACCCGATGTTTCGGGTACCGCTGATGACCGGCATCCTGCTGCGCGGACGCTATGCCAACTGGTTCTACCGCACCGAGCCGGAGCCCGGCCTGAACGGGCGCGACCTGTTCTGGCCGCGCGGCAGGGTGATCGGCGGCTCGTCCTCGATCAACGGCATGGTCTGGACCCGCGGCTTCCCGGAGGACTACGACGCCTGGGCGCAGATGGGCCTCAGCGACTGGACCTGGGAGAACGTGCTCTCGGCCTATCGTGGGATCGAGGGCCACTGGGCGGGCGAGACCCCGCATCACGGCGGCTCCGGACCGCAGCGGCTGTCCACCATTGCGACGCTGAATCCCCTTTCGGAGGCGTTCCTCGAGGCCGCGCAGCAGGCGGGCCTGCCAATGACTGAGGATTTCAACGGCCCGTCGCAGTACGGCGCCGGGCGCTACGACTACACGATCCACCAGGGGCGGCGCCTCAGTTCGTCCCGCGCCTTCCTGACGCCCGAGGAGCACAGGCCGAACCTGACCGTGCTCACCAGCGCGCATGCGACGCGGATCATCATCGAGAACGGCCGCGCCACCGGCGTCGAGATCCTGCGGGGGGGTAAGCGCGAGATCGTTCGAGCGGCGCAGGAGATCGTCCTTTCCTGCGGCACGGTGAACTCGCCGCAACTGCTCATGCTGTCGGGGGTCGGGCCGGCCGATCATCTGTCGCAGTACGGCATCGCGGTGGTCGCCGATCTGCCCGGCGTCGGGCAGAACCTGCAGGACCATCTGCTGGTGCGGGTCGAGTACGACTGCACCGAGCCGGTGACGCTGCACAACCTGCTACGCGCCGACCGGGCCGCGCTGGCGCTTGTCCGGGCGCTGGCTACTGGCACCGGCCCGGCCGCGCGCTTTCCCCTCGAAGTCGGTGCCTTCCTCAAGTCCGATCCGGCGCTCGATCTGCCCGACCTGCAGGCGCATTTCCTTCCCGGGCGCTCCACTGCGGCCGTCAGGATGCCGTTCCGCTTGCGCGACAACGATCCCGGCCACGGATTCTTCGCCAACATCTACCAGATGCGCCCCCACAGCCGCGGCGAGATCCGCCTGAAGTCGTCCGCTCCGCAGGCCGCGCCTGCGATCCTCGGACGGTATCTGACCGCGCCGCGCGACATCGAGGTGCTGCGTGCGGGCGTGCGGGCGCTGCGCGAGATCTTCTCGCAG
>JAEYRQ010000399.1 GCA_023435545.1 Pseudomonadota bacterium
CAGATACATCGTGTCGACGTCCCGCGCCGCACGCGCAACGGCTGACACGTCAGCCAGATCGCCCGCCACCACCTCGGCGCCTGCGGCCGCAAGGCGGCGCGCCGCCTCGCCGACCGGCGTGCGGGTCAGCGCCCTGACGGCATGTCCCCTGGCGAGAAGCGCGCGCGCCACCGCACCTCCCTGCTGGCCCGTGGCGCCGGTCACCAGAACTGTACGTCTCGTGGTCATCTGGACTCTCCTTGTTTCCACGGGATGCAATCTTGTGCTGCCGGATTGATCCAGAAATGCCTATAATCGCGAAACTCTGTCCCGAGATCGCACACAATGATGGATCTGAACGACATCGCCGTCTTCGCCCGCGTCGTCGAGGCGGGCAGCTTCACCGCCGCTGCGCGGTTGCTCGGGATCCCCAAGACGACCGTCAGCCGCCGCGTCGCCGCGCTCGAGCAGGAGGTCGGGGTGAGGCTGCTGCAGCGAACCACCCGCAGTCTCAGCGTCACGGATGCCGGGCGGCTCTACTACGAGCAGAGCAGCCAGGCGCTGCGCACGATCGAGGACGCCAATCAGCGGCTCGCGCAGGCGCGCATCGAACCGGTGGGGACGCTTCGCGTCTCCGCGCCGGTCGGCCTTGGCGGCGGCTTCCTGGTGAGCGCCGTCTCCGATTTCCTGACGGCCCATCCCGGGGCGCGAGTGGAAATGCATCTCAGCGACGAAAAGCTCAACCTGATCGAGATGGGCATCGACCTCGCCTTTCGCACCGGCAACCTCGAGGACTCGACGCTGGTCGCCCGCAAGCTGGGCGCCACGCACAGGATCCTGTGCGCGAGCCCGCTCTACCTCGCCAACCACGAGGCGCCGAAGGTCCCCGCCGACCTCGCGTGCCACGACTGCGTCATCGCCGGCCCGTCGGCGACCGGTGCCCGCTGGGTGCTGGACGGTCCGCGTGGACAGGAAACGGTGACGGTGTCGGGACGATTCGCCGCCAACGAGATGCAGGCGGTACTGGCCTCTGCCCTGGCGGGACATGGCGTTGCGCAACTGCCGGCTTGTTCGGTCGCTTCCGAACTGGGCGACGGTCGGCTGCGGAGGGTCCTCCCCGACTACACGACGCCGATCGGCGGGCTCTATGCGGTCTATCCGAGCAGCCGCCACCTTTCGCCGCTGGTGACGGCGTTCATCGACTGTGCCGCCAGGCACTTGAGCAAGCCGAAAGCTCCCGAACCGGACGCTGCCGCGCCCGCGCGACGGAGTCCGGCGCCGGCGTGACCTGATTGCCACGATTGCAGCGGAACGGTCAGGGCGCGAGGCGGGGGCACGGTACGCGGCTTGACCGGGTTCGGCTGCCGCCGCATCCTTGCCGCGATCCCGCTCTGGAGTGTTCCATGTCGACGCTGCGTCCGCTCGCTCCCTTCGTCCGCGCCATGGCGGTGCTGGCGCTCGCCGGCGCATGGCTCTGCGCGGCGGCGCCTGCGATGGCCGACAACTTCACCTTCTACTCGTCGCCGCACCGGTCCGGGCCGTGGATGGGGCCGGCCTGCGACAAGCCGGAGGTGCTGAAGCGCATACACCGGCGCTTCGACGAGACCGAGGCCAATTACTGGCACACCGGCATCCGGATGGCGCAGATCGTCGAGCCGCGCGAGACCGGTTTCAAGGACTGGGACCCGACCATCATCGCCAGGCGCTACTGCTCGGCGGTCGCCTATCTCACCGACGGGCGGCGCTACGACATGGTCTACTGGCTGCGCAGCGAGCAGGGCTTCGCCGGCGTGAACTGGGGCGTCGACTACTGCCTGGTCGGCCGTGACCGCGACTACGCCTACGCACCCGCCTGCAAGATGCTGCGCCCGCTGTGACACTGGGCCTGCTGTGAGCCAAATCGGTCGGGCTGCCGCCTGGGCGCGAGCCTGGGCGGCGGCGCTCGGCCTGGTGCTGATCCTCCTCGATCCCGCGTTCGCCCAAAGATTCGGGACGAACGTCCCCGGCGACTTCGACTATTACGTGCTGGCGCTGTCCTGGTCGCCCTCCTACTGCGAGGCGGAGGGCACGAGCGCGGACCGGCTGCAATGCGCCGGCGGGCGCCCCTTCCACTTCGTCGTGCACGGTCTGTGGCCGCAATACCATCGCGGCTGGCCGGAGTTCTGCCGCACCGATCAGCAGGCGGCTCCGGAGCAGACGGTCAGGAACATGCTCGACATCATGCCGAGCCCCGGCCTCGTGCGGCACCAGTGGCAGAAGCACGGCACCTGCTCGGGGCTCTCGGTGGAGGGCTATTTCGACCTGGTGCGGCGATCCCGGCAGAGGATCGCGATCCCGCCGGCGTTCCAGTCGATCGACCGCCACGTGATGGTGAGCCCGCAGGACGTGGAGACCGCGTTCCGCACCGCAAATCCCGGCCTGCCCGCCGACGCGATCGCGGTGACCTGCGATCACCGCCGTCTGCGCGAGGTCAGGGTCTGCCTCAACCGCAATCTCGGCTACGCGGCCTGTCCCGCCGTTGACAGCCGCTCCTGCCGCCTCGACCGCGCGGTGATGCCGCCGGTCAGGTAGAGTCAGCCGGTGCGCAGCCCCGGCATGCCCCGTGGCGGCCTCTGGCGGAGCAGCCACAGGGTAAGTGCCAGCGAGACGGCGAGCAGTCCCGTCCCCAGCGGAATGTGCAGCGCGAGCATCGCGGCGTGTCCGGCATGGACCTGAAGTCCGTCCAGCGCGAAGATCGCCAGGAACGATACCGTGGTCCAAGGCCCGAGGCCGGCGAATCGCCAGCAGATGAGCGCCGCCAATGCCTGGGCGAGGCCGACCCAGGCGGCGAATTCGCCGAGGCTGCCATGAAACTGGAGTGCGTCGGGACTACCGGTGAAATACTGGCCGGCGAGCACCGGCTGGATGGCGAGGAAGACGACATGGGTGCAGGCGAGGGTCTTCAGCAACTGGAACAGGAGGGCGGGTGGCATCTCTGCGGATCCCCATGCGTCTCTCAACGAGAACGATGTATAGTGAGTGAGTGCTCACTCGTCAATTGGTGACGTATGGCTGACAGTGCGCCTCGTACCCGCAGAAACCGGCAGACGGAGACGCGAGAGCGGATTCTCGACGCCGCCTCGGCGATCGTCGCCGAGCACGGCGTGGGTGCTGCGACGACCAAGCGGATCGCGACGACTGCGGGGGTCGCCGAGGGCAGCCTCTACAACCACTTCGCCGACAAGCCGCATCTGCTCACGGCGCTGGTGATGGAGCGGCTTCCCGGCATTCGCGGCGTATTCGGGGCGCTGTACGGTGATGCCGCGACCATACCGCTCGCCGAACGCCTCGCCGCCGGCCTGGAGGCGTTGATCGGCTTCTATTCGGCCGCCCAGCCGATCGTTGCCGGCATTTCTGCCGACCCGCATCTCCTCGATCTGTGTCGGAAGCGGTTCGCCGAGACGGGCGACGGGCCGCAGCGGGCGCATGAGAAGCTTGCGGACTTCCTCGAAGCGGAGCGGCAGGCTGGCCGCATGCCTGCCGATGCCGATCCGGCGATGCTCGCAGCCCTGCTGATCGGCGCTTGCACCGAGTACGCGTCGCTCGCCCGGATCAGGGGAACACCGCCGTCCGGCCAGTCCGCCGGGGATTATGCCCGGGCCATCGTCGACACCCTCTCGCCGCTCTTGATCGATACCTCGACGTCGATTCCGTGGAGACCATGATGACGACAACAGCACCACTGCGCGCCGAGGCGGATTTCGGGACGGGGCTCCGCCGGTTCGCCAATGCGCGGGCGGTGGCGAACGAGTTGTGGCCCGACGAGCCGGTCTACTGTTTCCGGCCGCAGGTGCTGGCCGCCGACGCCGAGGCGTTCCGGGCGGCGTTTCCCGGCCGAACCGCCTATGCGGTGAAGACCAATCCGCATCCGCTGGTGCTGAACACGCTGGCGCGGATCGGGATCGACGCCTTCGACGTCGCCTCGCCGGCGGAGTTCCGCATGACGCGGCAGGCGGCACCGGGGGCGGAGCTCCTCTACATGCACCCGGTGAAGGCTGCGACCGCGATCCGCGAGGCGCTGACCGCCTACCGAATCCGCCACTTCTCGCTCGACCACGAGAACGAGGCGGCGAAGATCCTGCGCGAGGCGCGGGGGGCGGGCGTGCCGGTCGGCGACCTGACGCTGTTCGTGCGGCTGTCGACCAAGGGGCACGCCGCCTACAACCTGTCGCGCAAGTTCGGCGCGGCGCCGGGCCATGCGGTGGAACTGCTGCAGCGGGTGGCGCGGCTCGGGGCGCGGGCCGGCCTGTGCTTCCATGTCGGCAGCCAGGTCGAGGAGCCGGACGCATACGAACGGGCGCTGAAGAGCGCGCAGTGGGTGCGCCAGCGCGCCGGCGTTCCCCTCGAGGCGCTCGACATCGGCGGCGGCTTT
>JAEYRQ010000009.1 GCA_023435545.1 Pseudomonadota bacterium
CCAGTGCGAGGCGGGCGCCGGCGAGGGCGGGCGGCGCCAGCACCATGCCCCCGACCAGCCCTGCGGCGACGACGACCGGCAGCCCCGCCCGCCCCGCCAGCGGCACCCCCGCATAGACGATCACACCGAGGCCCAGCGCCCAGACCGGGCCCGTCCACCAGGGCAGTTCGACCCCGGTCAGCGCGAAAGCCACTCCGCCCGCCAGTCCGGCGGCGGCCAGCAGGCCAAAGCGCACCGGCGCCGGCGCCCCGCCCGCCAGCGCTCCCAGCGCGACGATCAGCGCGATCGCGTCGATGGCGGGAAGCGGCATCGCTTCACCCTGCCAAGCTGTCGGAAGCGATCGATGACTCCCCCCGCGGCCTCACACGTGCTGGCCGCCATTGATATGGATCTCGGCGCCGTTCACATAGGACGACGTCTCGGTGCACAGCACGTAGATGATCTTGGCGACCTCCTCCGGCGTGCCGAGCCGGCGCATCGGGATCTGCTCGACGATCTTCTCGGTGCCCGGCGACAGAATCGAGGTGTCGATCTCGCCCGGCGCGATCGCGTTGACCCGCACGCCGAGCGGGCCGAAGTCATGCGCCATCTCACGGGTCAGCCCGGCGAGCGCCGATTTCGACGTGGCATAGGCGGCGCCCGCGAAGGGATGCACCCGGCTGCCGGCGATCGAGGTGACGTTCAGCACCGCACCCTTGACCGAGGCCAGTTCGTCGAGCAGTCCCCGCGCCAGCATGATCGGCGCGAAGAAGTTGACGTTGAACACCCGCCTCCAGTCCTCGATCTCGGTGTCGATCGCGCCCATGCGGCCCCCGCCGGGGGTCTTGGGCGAGATCGCGGCGTTGTTGACCAGCGCGTTCAGTCGCGAGCCGTCGGCCTTCAGCCGCTCCTTCATCTCGGCGATCGCCGCGCGGGTGTTGTCGGGATCGGCGAGATCGACCTGAATATGATCCTCCGGTCCCGCCTCCCAGGGGCAGTTCTCGGGGAAGGGGTGGCGCGAGCAGGTGATCACCCGCCAGCCGGCGCTCGAGAACCGCTTCACCGTGGCATGGCCGATGCCCCGGCTCGCACCGGTCAGGATCAGCGTCTTGCGCGGCTCGTTCGACAGCGACATGCGTTTCTCCTCGGTCGCGCCTCAGGGGTAGAGGCGGACGGTGCTCCAGGCTGCGTCCGGCGTCTGCCGGCGGAAGACCAGCCGCTCATGCAGACGGAAGGGACGGTCCTTCCAGAACTCCATCTCGACTGGGCGGATGCGGAACCCGGACCAGTGCGGCGGCCGGGGAATCTCGCCGATCGGGTACTTCGCCGTGACTCGCGCCACGGCCTTCTCCAGCGCCATCCGGCTCTCCAGCGGCCGCGACTGCTGCGAGGCCCAGGCGCCGATCCGGCTGCCGCGCGGGCGCGACGCGTAGTACTCGTCGGCCTCGGCATCGTCGACGATCTCGACGGGTCCGCGCAGCCTGACCTGGCGCCGCAGGCTCTTCCAGTGGAAACACATCGCCGCCTTGCGGCCGGCAAGGATCTCGCGGCCCTTGGCGCTTTCGAAATTGGTATAGAAGACGAAGCCGCGCGGATCGAAGCCCTTCAGCAGCACCATGCGCACATTGGGCAGCCCGTCCGGATCGACCGTGGCCAGCGCGACCGCCGTCGGATCGTTCGGCTCGCTCGCCTCGGCGTCCGCCAGCCACTCGCCGAACAGCACGAATGGATCCTCGCCGAGGATCGCGTTACCGGAAATTAACTCATCGGGGGCTGAATCGCTCACAGTCGCAGTTCTCCCGGGCCGGCGGATCGTCGGAGGGGGGACTCCGGGAGGGATGCCGCCGGGCGATGGCTACCGCGCTCATATATCGTTCCAGCCTTGTCTTGACGAGACGTCGTCTCGCCGCGCCGCTGCTGCTGGTGCTACTCGCCGCGTCCGCCGGCGGTTGCTCGATTCCGATCTCGATCCCACTCGGGCCGATGACCGCGGCCTCCGAGGAGCCCGTCACCACGGGCGTCGAGGAAGAGGGCGCGATCGTCGACAACGGCGTGGCCGAGCGTGTCGGCGAGGAGGCCTGGGCGGCGCTACGCCCCGCAGTTGTCGCCGCGATCGCCACGCCGGGCACGGGCCATGCCATGGCTTGGCGCAGCGAGACTGCCCCGGTCTCGGGAACCGTGACGGTGATCGAGGCGATCTTCGATGACGGCGTCACCGCCTGCCGCGGCCTCGCCATTACCGCCAAGGCCGAGAGCCGTACGGATAACTTCGGCGCGCGCGCCTGCCGAGCCGGTCCGGCCTGGACGCTGACTCCCGTCGACGCCGCCAGCTAGGCTCCTGGCGCGGGATTCACCCCGCCTTCACGCCGTCCGTGCGAGCATGGGCCGGGCGCCGTACCACCCCTTGCGTTTGTTGGCGCCGACACCACATGAGCCTGGGAATATTTTCTTGACCACACCGCACTGCAGCTTGGCCTCCATCCATGGCGCGTGATCCTTACGACATCCTGGGCGTGACCCGCTCGGCCAGTGCCGCCGAGATCAAGAAGGCCTATCGCAAGCTCGCCAAGAAATACCATCCCGACACGAGCAGCGATCCGAAGGCCAAGGAGCGCTTCTCCGAGGCGACAGCGGCCTACGACCTTCTGAGCGACACCGACAAGCGCGGAAAATTCGACCGCGGCGAGATCGACGCCGACGGCAATCCGCGCTTCCACGGCTTCGAGGGCTTCGGCCCCGGTGGCATGCATGGCGGTATGCACGGCGGCGTGCACGAGGGACCCGGCGGCATGCGCTGGACCTACACGACCAGCGGCGATCCGCGAGCCGGTGCCGGAGGCATCGACCCGGAAGACCTGTTGCAGGGCATTTTCGGGGGGCTGGGCGGCGGCTTCGGCGGCACCCGCACCCGGTCGCGATCGGCTGGCGCGCGCGGCGAGGACGTCGCGCTGGCGGTGAGCATCGACCTGGCGGATGCCGCCAGGGGCGCCACCAGGCGTGTGCGGCTGCCGAACGGCAAGGAGGTCGATGTCCGCATCCCCGCCGGCATCGAGACCGGCAAGCAGATCCGCCTGCGCGGGCAGGGAATGCCGGGCGAGTTCGGCGGTCCCGACGGCGACGCCATCGTGACGGTCACCGTCAATAAACATCCGCTGTTCAAGGTCGACGGCCACGATCTGCGCCACGAACTGCCGGTGACGCTCTACGAGGCGGTGCTCGGCTCGACCGTGCGCGCGCCGACGCTGGACGGGCAGGTCGAGCTGAGGATTCCGCCGAATTCCTCCGGCGGACGGACGCTGCGCCTGAAGGGCAAGGGCCTGCCGAAGCCTGGCCACGGCCACGGCGATCTCTACGTCACGCTGCGGATCGTCCTCCCCGAGAATCCCGATCCGGATCTCGAGGCATTGATGGCGAAATGGCGCGAGGGCAAGCCCTACACGCCGCGCGGCTGAGGCCTCGTCGCGCCTTCCGAAGCGCCTTTCCCTGATCGTCGGTTCGGGTCGCTCGCGGCGTCCGAGGCGAACGCCTCCAGACTGGCGCGCAGCCGCTCCAGTTCCTGCCGCATCGCCTCGACCTGGTCGCCATCGAGACCCGTCGCTAGGCCGATCTGCCGGGGGACCGCCTGCGCCCGCTCCCTGAGCGCCAGGCCCTTCGCCGTCAGTCCGACCCGCACCTGCCGCTCGTCCTGCGGGTCGCGCCGGCGAACGATCAGCCCCGCCTGCTGCATGCGCTTGAGCAGTGGTGTCAGCGTTCCGGAATCAAGGCCGAGATGCTCTCCGATGCGACCCACGCTCGGTGCCTCGCCATCGGCAGCGTCCTCCCACAGGACCAGCATCACCAGATATTGCGGGTAGGTCAGGCCGAGATCACCCAGCAGAAGCTTGTAGACACGGTTGAAGGCGTGCCCGGCGGCATAGACCGAGAAGCAGAGCTGTCGGCTCAGCGAAAGAGGATCGTGTGGGGCGGGCATCGCGTCGTCTTCGGTCATTCCGGTCATTCGGACCTCGATATCCTGCCGGCCTCGCCAATAGGTCCGGGGCTTGCCGGTCGTCAACAAACGTGTTATATAGCGCACAATTCAATCTTGCAAAATCGAATATGCGGATTTCCTGCTGAAACCACGGAGGCAAGTGATGGCTATTCTTTACAGGACGAAGGCGACGGCCACTGGCGGCGGCCGCGATGGAGCCTCGCGCAGCGAGGACGGCAAGGTGGACGTCAGGCTCTCGGTGCCGAAGGAGCTCGGCGGCCCGGGTGGCGACGGAACCAATCCGGAGCAGCTCTTCGCCACCGGCTACTCGGCCTGCTTCCTGGGCGCGCTGCGGTTCGTCGCCGGCAAGGAGAAGGTGACGGTGCCAGCCGATGCGACGGTGACGGCAGATGTCGGCATCGGGCCGCGCGACGACGGCACCGGCTTCGGTCTTGACGTGGCGCTCACCGTCTCGGTGCCCGGGGTGGACCGCGCCGTCGCGGAGGATCTCGTCCGCAAGGCCCATGTCGTCTGCCCCTATTCGCATGCGACGAAGGGCAATATCGACGTGCGCCTCGAGGTGGCCTGAACCACCGTGGCGAAGGCGATACAGCCGAAGGCGGCGTTGATTGTGCCGTCAAGGTAGGTGAAACTACGCACGCTGCGGCCGCCGCCCCTTGCGGCGGCCTGCACTGACCGCGACCGGGAGGAGCGATGTCGAGGTACTCAGCGTCAGTGGCCCGCCGCGCGGCGGCGTGGCTCGCCGTGCCGCTGGCGCTCGCTGTGCTGGCCGTCGAGGCACCCTCCGCGCGTGCGCAGGACGTGGTCATCGGCGTTCCGAACTCCTCGTCGGCCGACGCCACGGCCTTCGTGCTGAAGCGCCTGCTCGAGACCCAGTTCCATCTCCACGTCCGGATTTCTCCCGGAACGAGCGAGGAGATTTTCGCGGGAATGGACGCCGGCACCAAGCACATCCACCCGGAGGTCTGGATGCCCAACCATGGGGCGCTGACCGACGAGTACGTGCTGCGCCGCAAGTCGGTGGTGATGAGCCCGAGCGGCGTTCCTGCGCGACAGGGGCTGTGCGTCACCGAGGAGACCCGCGACACCCACGGCATCGCCTCCGTTACCGATCTGCTCGACCCGGAGAAGGCGAAGGTCTTCGACACGGATGGCAACGGCAGGGGCGAAATCTGGATCGGCGCGCCGGACTGGGCCTCCACGCGGATCGAGCGCGTCCGCGCCAAGAGCTACGGCTACGCCGAGACGATGGACCTCCTGGAGATGGAGGAGGACGTGGCTCTGGCGGCCATCGACGCGGCGATGGCGGTCGGCAAGCCGCTGGTCTTCTACTGCTACGAGCCGCACTACAAATTCGAGCTGCATGGCGTCGTATTCCTGGACGAGACGCCCTACGACCCCCGCAAATGGAGGATCGTCGATCACGAAAAGGATCCGGACTGGCTGGCGAAATCTGATGCGCCCGTCGCCTGGCCGCCGTCCTTCCTGCACATCGACTACGCCCAGGGCCTCGCCGATTCGCTGCCCGAGGTGGCTGCGTTCCTCGAGGCGGTCCGCCTCGACGTCGATACGATCTCGGCGATGACATATTCGTTAATCGTCGAGAGCGAAGATCCCGACGAGTTCGCCGACGACTGGATCAAGGCGAATAAGGATCGCGTGGCGCGGTGGCGGGCGAGTTCGCAGAAGTGAGGTGGCGTATGTCGAGGTTCGGGAAGCTTGTGGGAAATCTCATCGGTACGCCGCGTCGGGGCGTGTGCCGTGCGGCGGCGGCGGTGACACTGCTGGCGGCCGGATCGGCACTCGCCCTCACCATCCAGACCCAGATCTACAATCACGACACCCGGAGCTGGGAGCCCTACGATCCCCAGCGGGCGATGCGCTACTACCAGCAGCACGGCCAGACGCCGGAGGCCTTCCGCCGCCAGATCGTCACCTTCCGCACCGCCGAGAAGCCCGGCACCATCGTCATCGACGGCGACAAGCACTTCCTCTACCTGGTGCTGCCCGAGTTCAAGGCGGTTCGCTACGGCATCGGTGTGGGACGCGACGGCTTCGGCTGGGCGGGAATCGTGCAGGTCGGCCGGATGGCGGAATGGCCAGTGTGGACGCCGCCGGCCGAGATGGTGGCGCGTGATCCGAAGGCCGCCCAGTGGGCGAGCGGCATGCCGGGCGGCCCGGACAATCCGCTCGGACCCCGTGCGCTCTACCTCTACCAGGGCAATCAGGACACCATCTACCGCATCCACGGAACGACGGAGCCATGGTCGATCGGCCTCAACGTCTCCTCGGGCTGCATCAGATTGAACAACGATGACATCATCGATCTCTATGAGCGCGTTCAGGTCGGCGCCAAGGTGATCGTGCTGATGCAGGGGGCAGCCCTGTACAAGGGTGTCTAGGCACCCGACCGTTTTCGCGTTGACGTATCAGGGGGAGTGCAGGACATGACGAGATCATCCGCCCGCGGCCACCTGTCCGGTCCGGCCGGACTGGCGACCCTGGCAGGGATGGCCCTGGCACTCGCCGGCTGCAACACGACGCAGACCCAGTCCGGCTCGGGCCAGCCCATGGTCCGCGCCTCGGTCGAGACCGCACCCGCCGACCTGCAGCTTCTCTGCGCTGCAGAGGCGGCGACCTACTATGGCGCGCCCAGCGAGCGCATCCTGCCGCTGTCGTCCGGCCGTACCGGCGCCGCCTCCTACGAGGTGATGCTCGACGTCGCCGGCCGGCGCGCCCGCTGCACCATCGACGAGAGCGGCACGCAAATCCTCATCGCCGACGCCTGAGACGCTCCGGCGCCGGCGATCCAGGGCGTCAACCGGATACGACCGTCGGCCTTGCGCCGGCCGGACCCGGATTGCAAGAGTTCGCCCTACTCTGCAGGCGGCGGCGTCGCAGGTGCTTCGGTTGCGGGCGCTGTCGTCTCTGGTGCTGCGGTTCCAGGTGATGCCGGAGCTGTCGCCTCGGGAGCCGCCGGCGGCGTCGCGGGGTCACCTGCCGGTGCCTGAACCGCGGGCGTTTCCTGCGCCGGCGTTCCGGGCTGGACTGCCACGTCGCCGCCGCCGTCGAACAGCCTGCCGCCGAACAGGAAGAGAATGATGAGCACAACGGCGACGATGCCGACGATCGCCGCGATGGACGGTCCGCTGCCCACGCGGCCGCGCTCGACATGGTGCACTTCGCGCTCGCGATCTGGATTGACCATGGTCGGTCTCCTTTTGTCAGTCGACTGGCTGGTCAATCCCGCAACGTCCCGATGGTTCCCACCAGCTGGTCCGGCGTGGTGTCCGGCCGATGCCTTTGCGCAGGGGTCGGCGGAAATGCTACGGT
>JAEYRQ010000024.1 GCA_023435545.1 Pseudomonadota bacterium
GTCCGGGGGCGGGGTCGGACTGCGACCTGCGCGGCCGGGTCGAGGTCCTGCGGCATGGGGCGAAGGGCGGGCTGCCGCCGGGTACGAGCCTCGACGAGGACGCGCGACGCCGGGCGCTGCTGGCAGCGCGCGACTGGCGCCGGCGTCTCGGCGCGGCGGCGGACGATCATTCCGCCGGCGGCGCGGGCGAGGTGGCGATGCTCGCCTATCCCGACCGGATCGCCCAGCAGCGCGGCGGGGCCGGCCGGTTCCGGCTGTCGGGCGGACGCGGCGCGAGCCTGCCGGAGGACGATCCGCTGGCCGGCGAGCCCTTTCTCGCCGTCGCGACCGTCGGGGGCGGCGCGGCCGATGCCAGGATACGCCTCGCTGCGCCGGTCGCCCTCACCGCGATCGAAGCCGCATTCGCCGACGGGATCGTCGAGATCGACGAGGTCGCCTACGACGAGCGCACGGACCGGGTGACGGCCCGGCGGGTGCGCCGCTTCATGGCGATCGTGCTCGAGGAGCGGCCGATCGAGCGCCCCGCTCCAGAGGTAGTAGCGCGGGCGCTGGGCGAGGCGGCGGCGAGACGGGGGATCGACCGGCTGGCCTGGAGCGAAGATGCCCGGCAGCTTCGCGCCCGCATCGCGCTGATGCGCAGGGTCACCGGCGCAGACGAGTGGCCGGACCTGTCGGACGAGGCGCTGGGCGCGACCATCGATAAGTGGCTGGCGCCGCACCTGGCCGGCATGACCAGGCTCGCCGACCTCCAGCGCCTCGACCTCGCCGCCATCCTGTCGCAACGGCTCGACTGGGACGCGCGCAGGCGCCTCGACGACCTCGCCCCGACCCAAGTCGAGGTGCCGAGCGGTTCGCGCATCCGGCTCGACTACTGCGCGGGCGAGGCGCCGGTGCTGGCGGTGAAGCTGCAGGAGATGTTTGGGGCAACGGACACGCCGCGCATCGCCGGCGGGCGGGTGCCGGTGCTGATCCACCTGCTGTCGCCGGCGGGGCGGCCGCTGCAGGTCACCTCCGACCTCGCCACCTTCTGGCGGGACGGCTACCGCGAGGTGAAGGCCGAGATGAGGGGGCGCTACCCGAAACACCCCTGGCCGGACGATCCTTTGAGCGCGGTGCCTACCGCCCGGACGAAGCGGTCGCCGGCGAACCCGCCCCGCTGACGTCGAGGACCGCCGCGCCTGTCACGCGCAGGCGGATCACCAGCGGGACGGTGGCGATGGCGAACAGGATGACTGGATAGAGCCACAGCGGGACGATGGTGAAGACATAGGTGAACAGCGTCGCCGCCATCAGTCCCGCGTGCAGGAAGACGCCGTAGATGAACCCGTGCAGCAGCGCGGTGCGCGAGGCGCCGTAGATGGCGAACAGCCGGTGCACGGCGTATGCACTGATCGGAAAGAACACCACGATCGCCGTCAGCAGGCCGGGATTGTAGTTGCCGAACACCAGCGAGGCGACGATGTGCAGGATCGCGTTGACGAACAGGATCGCCACGCCGCAGAGGTCGGCGGTGAGGCTGCCGCGCCCCAGCGCGATCAGCATTCCCAGCGGCCACCACACCATGATCGTGTTGATCATGAAGATGTTCATGCGGTCGAACGGGCATTTGGTGCCTTCGGTGCAGCCCATGATCGGGCCGAGCACCGAGTCCATGTAGGTCTCGAAGGCGAAGGTCTGGCCGAAGAGGTCGTAGCCGTGCTCCTCGAACTGGTGGACCGTGTAGGCGAAGAACAGAAGGCCCATGACGCCGGGACGCGACCCGATCCCGCCTGCCCCGTCGCCGCGCGGAGCAAGGGTCGCCGCGAGCACGCAAGCGCCGATGAACGGGCCGAAATACTGCCAGTCGAAGAGCAGCGCCGGGAACTGGCCCAGCGGCGTCCACAGATAGACGAAGGCCGCAACCAGGATGAGCACCGAAACCCGGCCGACCGGTGCGGGCCGGCCGTCGACTCCCCCCGAGGGGCCAGGCGCAATTGTCATGTGGACCTTCGCGAATCGCGATGCAGTGCAAGGTATCGTCGCCTGCCTCCCGACAGCCGGCAAGCGATTCATTCCGCTGCGTTAGGCATTCGTTGAGGATGCCCGGTGACGCCATCGTAACGCGGCCGTGGCAGAACCTTCGCCTTGGGTCACGGGAACCGTGGCAGAGGGGGACGACAGATGACGAGGATCGAGACGCAGTGCTGCGTGGTGGGGGGCGGCCCCGCCGGGGTGATTGCGGGACTGCTGCTGGCCCGCGCGGGTGTGAAGGTGAGCGTGCTGGAGAAGCACGCCGACTTCTTTCGTGATTTCCGCGGGGACACCATCCATCCCTCGACGATGGAGGTGATGCACGAACTGGGGGTGCTCGAGGACTTCCTCAAGCTGCCGCACCAGGACACCGCCATGGTCGGCGCACGGTTCGGGCGCTTCGAGACGACGATCGCCGACTTCACCCATCTCGGCACGAAGGCGAAATTCATCGCGATGATGCCGCAGTGGGACTTCCTCAACTTCATCGCCGAGGTCGGCAAGCGCTACACGACCTTCGATCTCAGGATGTCGACGGAAGTGACCGGCATCATCGAGGAGGACGGGAAGGTGGTGGGGGTCACCGCGACATCGCCCGAGGGAGACCTGGAAATCCGTTCCGATCTCGTTATCTCCGCGGATGGGCGCGGTTCGACGATCCGGGACGTGGCGCATTTCGAGGTCGAGGAACTCGGCGCGCCAATGGACGTCCTGTGGTTCCGCATCTCGCGGAAGCCCGAGGATCCGGAGCGCACCACCTTCTTCTTCGAGCCTGGCCACGTCGTCATTCTGCTCGACCGGGGAGATTACTGGCAGATCGCCTATATCATCCCCAAGGGTGGCTTCGAGGAGATGAAGCGGGAGGGAATGCAGCCGTTCTTCGATGATCTTCTGAACATTGCCCCGTTCATGGCCGACCGGACGGGCGAACTGAAGAGTTGGGACGACATCAAGCTGCTGTCGGTGCAGGTCGACCGGCTGCACAAGTGGCACCGCCCGGGCCTCCTGTTCATCGGCGATGCCGCGCACGCAATGTCGCCGATCGGCGGCGTCGGCGTGAACCTCGCGGTGCAGGACGGCGTGGCGGCCGCCAACATCCTGGCCAGACCGTTGCGCGAGGGGCGCGTCACCGAGGCCGATCTCGCCGCCGTGCAGGCGCGCCGACTGTTCCCGGTGAAGGTCACCCAGAAGATGCAGGTGATGGTCCAGGACAAGATCATCAGTCCCCTGCTCGGCAAATCCGATGAGCTGCGGCCGCCGCTACCGGTGCGGCTCGCCGAGCATCTTCCGGTGCTGCGGCGCATCCCCGCCCGCATCATCGGGGTCGGCGTCAGGCCGGAACATGTCGAGACGGCCGAGGATCCGGCCGCGCTCGCCGTAGGCAGGGCGAGGTCGGCGGCTTAGCTTCCATCCCCCCTTTCCGCCAACTGCGGATGCCGCCGTGACGCCGGCGTCCGTATTGTTGCGGATGTAACAAGACGCCGGGCGGGGGTATCCTTCCCATACGACTACCGGGCCGGCCTCTGCCATCCCGGGGCGAGGGAGGAACACCGATGTTCGAACGTCTAATCGAGACCCGGGAGCGTCACGCCAGGCTGATGGGCGAGATGATGCGCCGGTTCGGAGCGCTTCAGGGCAACGA
>JAEYRQ010000026.1 GCA_023435545.1 Pseudomonadota bacterium
CGTCCATCGCGACATCGAGCAGGACCGCGTCGAATGCCTCCCTGGCCATGCGCAGGATCGCTTCCTCGCCACAGCCCACCGCCACGTGGTCCAGCCCGAGCCGTTCGAGCAGCACGCCGACCAGCAGGCGATTGACAGGATTGTCCTCGACGAGGAGCACGCGCGGCCTTGGGTAGTCGACGCCCGCGACCAGCATCGAAGCGTCCGGACCGACACGCTCATCGCCGGAGCCCAGATCCATCAGCGCAACGCCCAGATCGTCGCCGTGCCGATCACGCCGCGCGGCCGCAAGTTCGGCCAGTGCGTTGAGTCCCGGGGCGTCGTCCTTGCCGGAGTCTCCGAATGCCACGTCAGGCCTTTCCCGCATCATCCGTTCACGGTTCGCGATCCTGCGATCGCTCCGTGCGACATGGCAACGCCCCCGCCAGCCAATCGTTCACGGGCTGGCGGGGGCGGCGCCTCCCTGTTTGTTACGAGGATGCTAGACGACGCCGCTTAAGGGAAGACCAACGAAGATGCTTTATGGAGCTTAAGGTAAACGCCGTCCGCAGGGCTGCGGCGAGGGCCGCTGGGCGAGGGCCACGCTGCCAGCGCATGGCCCGGCCGCCGGACCGGCGGTTGACCGGGTCCGCAGACGCTCCTTAGGGTGACGGACGCTTACGTCCCGACGGGTGTCCACGTCCTGCCGGACCTCCGTGCCCCAGCGATCGCGGCCCCCTCCTTGAGCGGCACACTCATCCAGATCGCCTATATCGTCCTGCCGGTGTTCGGGCTGATGGCGCTCGGCCTCGGTGCGGCCTGGGCCAGATACCTGCCGGAGAGCGTCGGCGAGGCGCTCGGCGATTTCGTGTTCATGGTGGCGCTGCCGCTGCTTCTGTTCCGGACCCTGGCGACGGCCGAGGTGCCCGACCAATCGCCCTGGCCGCTGTGGATAAGCTACTTTGGCGGCCTTGCGGTGGCGTGGATCATCGCCGACCAGATGATCCGCCGCGTGTTCGGGCGCGACTTCAAGGCCGGCGTCATCGCCGGCGTGTCGGCGGGGTTCTCGAACGCCGTGCTGTTCGGCGTGCCGCTGGTCTTCACCGCCTTCGGCGACGAGGGCGCCGTGCCGCTCTTGCTGGTGGTGGCGGTCCAGCTTCCGGTGATGATGACTGTCGGCACGATCCTGATCGAACAGGCCGAACGGCGCGACGGCAGCCGGACAGGCCCGCTTTCGCTGCGCTCCATCGCCGGCTCCGTCGCCTATAACCTGATCCGCAATCCGCTGATCATCGGCGTGGTGGCGGGACTCGCCTGGCGGTTCGCCGCGCTGCCCTACGAGGGCATACCAGCGGTGATCGTGGACCGTCTGTCGGCCGCGGCGCTGCCTTGCGCGCTGTTCGCTCTGGGCATGAGCCTGCGCAAGTACGGCATCCGCGGCCATGTGCTGCCAGGCGCGCTGATCGCCGGGCTGAAGCTCATGGTGATGCCGGCGATCGTCTGGCTGCTGGCCGCTCACGTGTTCGGTCTGCCGCCACTGTGGACCACCGTCGTCACCGTCGTCTCCGCCTGCCCGACCGGCGTCAACGCCTGGCTGATCGCCAACCGCTTCCGCACCGGCCATGCGATCGCCGCCAACACCATCTCGATCAGCGCGGCCGCCTCGCTGCTGACGATGTCGTTCTGGCTGGCGGTGCTGGGCGTCTAGAAGTACTCGCCGAGCCCGGCCATCCGGCGAATGTCCGCCGGGGTGTGGCCGGCCTGGCGCAAGGCCGTCAGCGAGAGATCGCGCCGGCTCTTGGCGAGCTTCAGCCCGTCGGCCCCGGTCAGCAGCCGATGGTGGGCGTATTTCGGCTCCGACAGCCCGAGCAGCACCTGCAGCAGCCGGTGCACGGACGTCGCGTGGTAGAGGTCACGCCCCCGGGTCACATGGGTGATCCCCTGCAGAGCGTCATCGATGACCACGGCGAGGTGATAGCTCGTCGGGGTCCACTTCCGGCAGATGATCACGTCGCCCCAGACGGCGGGTTCGGCCGTGATCCTGTTGCCGCCGCAGGCAAGCCGGACGCCGTCCCGATAGAAATCGTCGCCGTACTCCATCCATGTCAGGCCGCCACCCGCGACCGCTGCGGCGCGGACCGTATCAAGTCTCAGTGCGCATTCGCCCGCCTCGGCGCGCGCAATGTGGGATCGGCCTGCCACGGCTTGCCGACAGGTGCCGGGATAGACCGGGGATCCATCCGGATCGCGGGGCCAGGCGATGCCGGCGGCCTCGTGCCGGGCCACTGCCGCTGCGATCTGAGAGCGTGTGCAGGTGCAGGCGAACAGCAGCCCCATGTCGGCCAGTACCCCGGCCGCCTCGCGGTAGTCGTCGAAATGCTCGGACTGGCGCCGCACCGGCTGTTCCCAGCCGAGGCCGAGCCAGGCGAGATCGCGCAGGATGCCTGCTTCGTATTCCGGCCGGCACCGATCGCGGTCGATGTCCTCGATGCGCAGCAGGAAGCGACCGCCCAGGCGGTCCGCCGCCAGACGGGTGAGCAGGGCGGACAACGC
>JAEYRQ010000084.1 GCA_023435545.1 Pseudomonadota bacterium
GATGGCGACCCGATGGTGCGCGCCAAGCTGCGCCTGGTGCGAGCCGAGCGCAGCCGCAAGCGGATGATGGCACAGGTGCCCGACGCCACCGTGGTCGTCACCAACCCGACCCACTATGCCGTCGCGCTCAAATACGCACCCGGCCAGAACGCGCCGGTGTGCGTGGCCAAGGGCGTCGACCGGGTCGCGCTGAAGATCCGCGAGATCGCCGAGGAGAACGGCGTGCCGGTGGTCGAGAACCCGCCGCTGGCGCGCACCCTGCACGCCGCGGTCGACGTGGACTCCGAGATCGCGCCCGAGCACTATAAGGCTGTTGCGCAAATCATCGGCTACGTTATGCAGATGAAGGCCCGGGCGGGATGGCGGACGAATCGGCCATGATGGCGACCCGGTGTGAAATTCCGGACGCGGACGACGAGGGGCGGCAGGTCGGAGGATGACCGACACGCGCATTGAACCCGTAGGTGGCGAACCGTCGGCGGAAAAGCCGCAGAAGGACGGCTCGATCGGCCTGGTCGTGCTGCTGGCCGCGGCACTGATCGCGATCGCCGTGGCGCTCGCGCTGATGGGGCGCGAGGACGCCCGGCCGCTCATCCTCGGACTTCTGGCCTTTCTGGCGGTCGTCGGAGTGTTCTCGCTGTTCGCGGCCGCGGTCGGCGTCCTGCGCTTCGGCGAGCGGGCGCCGCGCGGCGTGATGTCCGCCGGGCTGGTGGAGGAACTCAACGAGGGACTGCTGGTCACAGCCCGCGGCGGCCGTGTGGTCTATTCCAACCCCGCCTACCGCAAGCTGACGGACGCCGAGCGGCCCGAGGACGTGCGCGGCGTGGAAAGGGCGTTCGCGGGCGACGCCGAGGCGTCCGAGGCGATCTACCGCCTGTCGCAGGCCGCCGCCGCCGGCCGCAAGGCCGAGGAGGAGATCCGCATCGAGCGCAAGGGGCGGGACGGGGCCGGCAGGATCGCCACCTGGTACCGCATCCGCGTGCAGCCGCTCGCCGGCAGCCGGCGCGACATGCTCTGGCAGGTCGCCGACATCACCCAGGACCGTATCCGCCAGGAGGACGTGTTCCGCGAACTGCAGCGGGCGATCGACAACCTCGACCATGCGCCCGCCGGCTTCTTCTCGACCGACCCCGGCGGCCGCATCCGCTATCTGAACGCGACGCTGGCCGGCTGGCTGGGCTATGACATCGCCGAGGCCGAGACCGCCGCCCTGACGCTCGACCGCATCGCCTCGGGCGACGGCGCCGCGCTGATCCGCGATGTCGAGCCGGCTCCCGGCGAGGTGCGCACCGAGACCATTGACCTCGATCTCGTCCGCCGCAACGGCCAGTCCCTGCCGGTCCGCCTGCTGCACCGGGTCGCCTTCGACGGCGAGGGCCGGCCGGGCGCCTCGCGCACACTCGTCCTCAACCGCAGCCCCGGCAGCGGCGACGTCGCGGAGACTCTGAGGGCGGCCGAGGTGCGCTTCGCCCGCTTCTTCAACAACACCCCGCTGGCGATCGCGACCGTGGACCGGGATGGCCGCATCGAGCGCACGAATGCCGGCTTCGCTCGGATGTTCGCGGGCTCCGGCCGAACCGGCGCGCGGACCATCCTCGACTGCGTCAGCGAGCGCGACCGCGAGCCGCTGTCCTCCGCACTGGAGGCGGCCTTCTCGGGCAAGGCGGACGTCAGGCCGGTGGACGCGCCGGTGGCGGGCGAGTCCGGACGGATCGGACGCTTCTTTATCAGTCCCGTCGAGGATGGCGACGGCGAGGCGGCGATCGTCTACGCCCTCGACATCACCGAGCAGCGCGCGCTGGAGGGCCAGTTCGCGCAGGGCCAGAAGATGCAGGCCGTCGGCCAGCTCGCCGGCGGCATCGCCCACGACTTCAACAACGTGCTGACGGCGATCATCGGCTTCTCCGACCTGCTGCTGGCCAATCACCGGCCGACGGACCCGTCGTTCAACGACATCATGAACATCAAGCACAACGCCAACCGCGCCGCGGGGCTTGTGCGGCAGCTGCTGGCGTTCTCGCGCCGCCAGACGCTCAGGCCGCAGGTGCTGCGTCTCGGCGAGGTGATGTCGGATCTGCAGGTGCTGCTGGCCCGTCTGCTCGGCGCCAAGGTGGAGCTCGGCCTGGAGCAGGGCCGCGACCTGTGGTTCGTCAAGGCGGACCTCAATCAGCTCGAACAGGTGGTGATCAACCTCGCCGTCAACGCCCGGGACGCGATGCCGAAAGGCGGGCGGCTGACCATCCGCACCCGCAACGTCGACCGCGCCCAGGCGGAGAAGCTGGGAGAAACCAACATAGCGCCCGGCGAGTATGTGCTGCTCGAGGTGACCGATACCGGGACCGGCATGGCGCCGGAGGTGCTGGAGAAGATCTTCGACCCGTTCTTCACCACCAAGGAGGTGGGCAAGGGCACGGGCCTCGGACTGTCGACCGTCTACGGCATCATCAAGCAGACCGGCGGCTACATCTTCGCCGAATCCGCGCCCGGCAGCGGCACCACCTTCCGCATCTACCTGCCCCCCCACGAGCCGATGCCGGAGGAGGCGGTGCAGCGGCGCGATGCAGCGCCCGAGGCGCCGCGCGACCTCACCGGGCGCGGCACCATCCTCCTGGTCGAGGACGAGGAATCGGTGCGCGCCTTTGCCGCCCGCGCCCTCGCCTCGCGCGGATATACCGTGCTGGAGGCCGACACCGGCGCCGCCGCGCTGGAACTGATGGACGAGCACGACGGCAATGTCGACCTCGTCGTCTCCGACGTCGTCATGCCGGAGATGGACGGGCCGACGCTGCTCAAGGAAGTGCGCAAGCGCAATCCCGAGCTGAAGATCATCTTCGTCTCCGGCTATGCCGAGGACGCCTTCCGCAAGAACCTCGAGGGCGACGAGAAATTCACCTTCCTGCCGAAACCCTTCAACCTCAAGGAACTCGCCGCCACCGTGAAGGAGGTGCTGGCGAACTAGGAACCTCGCGCGGGGATGCCCGTTGTCCGATCGAACCATTCAATGGAAGACCGACATGGGGAGATCGACATGGCACGCTGCGACCAATGCGGGAACGATTACGACCGCACCTTCGACGTGGTGATGAACGGACGTACCGGCACCTTCGACAGCTTCGAATGCGCGATCCAGGCGATGGCGCCGGTCTGCCCGGTCTGCGACGTGCGGATCGTCGGCCACGGTGTGCAGGCGGACGAGACCGTCTTCTGTTGCGCCCATTGCGCCGAGAAGGCCGGCGAGGACGCTCTGGTCGACCGTGTCTGACGCCACGCGCGATCTGGTGCCGGCGACCCCTCCCCCGCTCGACGGGATCCTGGAGACCGGCATCTATGTCGAGGATCTCGATCGCGCCGCGGCCTTCTACAGCGATGTCTTCGGCCTCGCGCCGGTTATGCGCGACAGCCGGCTCGTGACACTCGACGTCGGCGGCGGCCGCGTGCTGCTGCTGTTCCTCCGCGGCGCCTCCACCAGGCAGGCGGAACTGCCGGGCGGCAGTATCCCGCCGCACGACGGCAGCGGCCCGATGCATTTCGCCTTCGCGGCCGAGCACGCGGATATGTCCGCCTGGGAGGAGCATCTCACACGCCTCGGCGTTCCAGTCGAATCGACGCTCGACTGGCCGAACGGCAGCCGCAGCCTCTATTTTCGCGATCCGGACGGCCATCTCGTCGAAATCGCCTCGCGCGGGCTGTGGAAGCGCTCCTGAAGGCGAGGGCCGGCGAGGGAAGCGCCCCGGTTGCCTGGCGCCGGGAACACAGCCTCGTGATGACGTGGCCGTGAGCACTTGCCCGGCTCGGCGATGACACCTATCTCCCGTAGCGGGGGGGCATGCTTTGGGCGTGCCGCATGTGGTCGCATCGCGCGAGATCTGTCGATCCCCCGTCCCTGCTCCCGTCCCAATCCGGGGCGTCACGCCACAGAGTCTGCCATTCTACCTGCGACATGCCCGGCCAAGGGCGTCGCAGCACACACTCAAACGAGTCTCCACAGCCATCCGACTGAGGTTTGCGACCGATGCAACGCAAGCTAGCCGCAATCGTAGCCGGCGACATCGTCGGCTACAGCCGCTCGATGGAGCAGGACGAGTCGGGCACCTATGCGGCCCTGCGCGCCGCATTCGACGAGGTCATCGAACCCAGCTTGCGCAGGCATGGCGGCCGCACCGTAAAGAGCACCGGCGACGGCTTCCTGGCCACCTTTCCGAGCGTCAATGAGGCACTCGACGCGGCGATCGAGATCCAGGCCGGCTTCGCGGACCGCCCGTTCGCCCTGCGCATCGGCGTAAACCTCGGCGATGTCATCGAGGCCGACGGCGACATGTTCGGGGACGGCGTGAACGTCGCCGCGCGGCTCGAGTCGATGGCCGATCCAGGTAGGATATTTGTCAGTGCTGCCGTCGTGCGCAGCGCCGACCGCAATCGCACGGCGAGCTTCGAGCGGGTGGGCCGGCGTCGGGTCAAGAACATCGTCGAGGCCCTCGATGTCTATGCGGTAAGGGCATCGGGCGGTCCTGCCGCATCCTGGTGGTCGCGTCTCCCGCATTACGGCCGCGCGATCTCGATCTCCGCCGCCGGCCTGGTACTCGTCGTGGGGGGTGTTCTGGCGTTCTCCGATCACGGAGCATTGGTATCGCTCGCCAGAAGCACCGTCGAGAATTCGGCTTGGCTGACCGGCGGCGAACGGATCGAGTCGCGGCCGGTGGTCGCTGTCCTGCCGTTCGACAACATGAGCGGGAACGACGGCGAAACCTATTTCGTCGATGGCCTCACGGAGGACATCATTGCCGAGCTGGCCCGCAATCCCGAACTGCAGGTCATCGCCCGGAACTCGACCTTCGCGCTGCGCGGTCAGGCTGCAGACATACGCGAGATCGGCGAGCGACTCGGCGCGACCTACCTCGTGGAGGGCAGCGCCCGACGCTCCGGCGATCAGTTGCGCGTCGTCGCACAGTTGATCGA
>JAEYRQ010000096.1 GCA_023435545.1 Pseudomonadota bacterium
GGTGTCGAGATGGCTGCCGACGATCACGGGGGGCAGCCTGGGATCGGTCCCCTCGCGGCGGGCGAACATGTTGCCCATGGTGTCGACGGTCATCGTGCAGCCGGCCGCCTCGCACCAGCGCTGGAACAACAGCCGCCCCTCGCGGTCGAGATCGGTCAAAGTCTGGCGGTTGTTGCCGCCCTTCACGCCCGGACCGATCTTCGCCATCTCCATCAGCGAGTCCCACAGGCGGGCGGCGTTGATCCTCAGATTGTCGGCCGGACCGGTCATGCTGTGTCTCTCCGCGCTAGTTCATTGTCGGGAAGGTGTAGACCGCGCCGTCCCTGATGCCGCCGGGCCAGCGCGTGGTGACGGTCTTCAGGCGCGTGTAGAAGCGCACGCCCTCCGGGCCGTAGATCGAATGGTCGCCGAACAGGGAGCGCTTCCATCCGCCGAAGGAATGATAGGCGACCGGCACCGGGATCGGCACGTTGACGCCGACCATGCCGACCTCGATCGAGTCGGCGAAGGCGCGCGCGGCGTCACCGTCGCGGGTGAAGATCGCGGTGCCGTTGCCGTATTCATGGGCGTTGATCAGGTCGACCGCTTCCCCGAACGATCCGGCCCTGACGACCGAGAGGACGGGGCCGAAGATCTCCTCCCGGTAGATGGTCATGTCAGGCCTCACGCGGTCGAACAGCGAGCCGCCGACGAAATAGCCGTTCTCGTAGCCCTGCAGCGTGAAGCCGCGCCCGTCGACAACGAGATCGGCGCCCTCGGCGATCCCCTTGTCGATGTAGCCGAGCACCTTCTGAAGATGCTGTTTCGTCACCAGCGGCCCCATCTCGGCATCGGGATCGGTCGAGGGGCCGATCTTCAGCGACCGCACCTTCGGGATCAGCGTCTCGACCAGGCGGTTCGCGGTCTCCTCGCCGACCGGGACCGCCACCGAGACCGCCATGCAACGCTCGCCGGCCGAGCCGTAGCCCGCGCCCATCAGCGCGTCGGCCGCCTTATCGATGTCGGCGTCGGGCATGACGATCATGTGGTTCTTCGCCCCGCCCAGCGCCTGCACGCGCTTGCCGTTCGCGGTGCCGCGCGCATAGACATACTCGGCGATCGGGGTCGAGCCGACGAAGCTCACCGCCTTGATGTCGGGACGGTCGAGGATCGCGTCGACCGCTTCCTTGTCGCCGTGCACGACGTTGAGCACCCCGTCCGGGAAGCCCGCCTCGCGGAAGATCTCGTGGACCAGCATCGGCGCCGACGGGTCGCGCTCGGAGGGCTTCAAGACGAAGGTGTTGCCGCAGGCGATCGCCACCGGATACATCCACAGCGGCACCATGGCCGGGAAGTTGAACGGGGTGATGCCGGCGACCACGCCGAGCGGCTGGCGATCGGAGTAGGAGTCGATCTCCGGACCTACATTGCGGGAGAACTCGCCCTTCAGCAAATGCGGGATGCCGCAGGCGAACTCGACGACCTCGATGCCGCGGGCGACCTCGCCGAGGGCGTCGGCATGGGTCTTGCCGTGCTCGCGGCTGATCGCCCGGGCGATGTCGGCGGCACGGGCGTCGAGCAGTTCCTTGAACCGGAACATATGCCGCGCGCGCTTCAAGGGCGGCGTCGCGCCCCATTCGGGAGCCGCGGCCTTGGCGGCGGCGACGGCCTCGGCGACCTCGGCGGCGCGCGACAGAGGGAGTTCGGCGATCTGCTCGCCGGTGGCGGGGTTGAACACGGGCGCGGCACGCGGGCTCGTCGAGGGCGCCACGCGCGCACCTATGGCGTTTGCGATCCGGTCCATCTCTCCTCCCAGGTCAGTCGCCGGGCCAACCGTCGCAAGCGCCCACTCCGGACGGAGCGGCATACGGACTTCAGATGCCGGACTGACCGATCGGGCGATCCGCATTCGTGCCGGAAACGCCCCGTTCCCCTCTCCGGGCGCCCGATCTCGCGGTGTCGCCAACGGAATTCTTGAGTTTCGGCCCCGGATCTGCGAAAGTTGACCAAATAGTCAGCTTCAGACGCTAGAGCCGCCTGACCATCCGGTCAAGGCAAAAAAGCGGTCGTCCGGACACCCTCGATGCCCAAGCAATCGGCACTGCCGCGAACCGACCAGCGAAGCGGCATCCGCCAGGAAAACGAGGCCCAGATCCTCAAGGCGGCGGAGGCGGTGTTCGCCGAATACGGCTTCAAGGGTGCCACCACACAGATGATCGCCGAGCGTGCGGGGATCCCCAAGGCGAACCTGCATTACTACTTCCCGACCAAGCTCAAGCTCTACCGCACCGTCGTCGACCACATCTTCCAGATCTGGCTCCGGTCGGCCAACTCGTTCGACGAGAGCGACGATCCGGTCGAGGCGCTGACCCGCTACATCGGCGAGAAGATGGACATCTCGCGCGCCCATCCGAACGGCTCCAAGGTCTGGGCCAACGAGATCCTGCACAAGGCTCCGGTCATCCAGGACTACCTGGAGACGACGCTGAGGGAGTGGACCGACGGGCGCGTCGCGGTGATCCGCCGCTGGATCGACGAGGGCCGCATCGCCCCGGTCGATCCGCACTACCTGCTCTACATGATCTGGGCGACGACCCAGCACTACGCCGATTTCGGCCACCAGATCGCCACGCTGAACGGCGGGGCGCCGCTCACCGATGAGCAGTTCGAGGCGGCCAAGCGCACCGTGGTCGAGATCATCCTGAAGGGCATCGGCGCGACGCCGGTCCCCGCACGCAAGGCGAGGCCGACGATCCGCCGGCTGTGAGGAGGGTTAGCCCTCATCACCACGCACCGTCCCGCGTCATTTGGTCTGAGGGTCAGTCCGGGATCGGGAGGGCGGCCCCGCATCGTCGTTGCGTACCCATCCCGGTTCGCGCGACCATCGCCCCTATCCACGCCGGTACGCCCCGGAGCTCTTCCGAGGCCCAGCGGCGGTGCCGGATCGCCATCGATCGCGGCATCGGCGCGGTCGGCTGGGTCCCGGGTCAAGCCCGGGACGTGCGTCGAGTGCGTTGCTGCGGCAATGGTCCTGGGGAACGCCCCCTCATTCCAGTCTCCACCCTCCGCGTCATCCCGGAAGCCGCGTCAGCGGCTATCCGGGATCGGAAGGGCACAACGCGGCCAGGGATGCGCGTTCCGATCCCGGCTCGCGCTCGCCGAGCTCGCTTGGCCGGGATGACGGCTTGATGTTGAAGACGGCGCCCGCTACGCCGCCGCCTTCGCCGCGCTGCCTTCCGGCGGGAAGCGGCCGTAGAAGGTCTCGCCGTTCGCCGCCATCTCCTTGAGCAGCTTGTTGGGCCTGAACCGCGGCCCGTGCTTGCGGGCGAGCTTGTTGCACAGCTCGACGAACGCCTTCAGCCCCATGTTGTCGATGTAGCTCAGCGTGCCGCCGGAGAACGGCGCGAAGCCGAAGCCGAGGATCGAGCCGACATCGGCCTCTCGGACATCGGTGAGAACGCCTTCGGCGAAGCAGCGGGCGGTCTCCAGCGCCTGGATGACCAGGAGCCGGTGCTTGATCTCCTCGACATCGACCGTGTCGGGATCGAGGTGGACGGGCTGGAGTTCGGACAGCTCCGGCCAGAGCTTCTTCTTGCCCTTGTCGGGATAGTCGTAGAAGCCCTTGGCGTTCTTGCGACCGAGCCGGCCGCGCTTGACGACCATCTCTTCCAGGAGCGCCTCCTGGCGCGGGTCGACGCCGGCCTCGCCGAGGTCCTTCTTGGTCGCCTGCAGGATCTTCCAGGCGAGATCGACCGCGACCTCGTCGTTCAGCGACAGCGGGCCTACCGGCATGCCGGCCATGCGCCCGACATTCTCGATCATCGCGGCGGGCACGCCCTCCATCAGCATCAGATGGCCTTCGCGGATGTAGGTGCCGACGACGCGGGAGGTGTAGAAGCCGCGGGAATCGTTGACCACGATCGGCGTCTTGCGGATCGCCCGGCAATAGTCGAGAGCGGCGCCCAGCGCCTTGTCGCCGGTCTTCTTGCCCATGATGATCTCGACCAGCATCATCTTGTCGACCGGGGAGAAGAAGTGAATGCCGATGAAGTTCTTCGGCCGGGCGCTGGCCTTGGCCAGCTCGGTGATCGGCAGGGTCGAGGTGTTGGAGCCGAAGATCGCGCCCTTTTCGAGCTGGG
>JAEYRQ010000140.1 GCA_023435545.1 Pseudomonadota bacterium
CCCGGATATCGTCGACAACCGCCTCGGCCTCGGCTGCGGAGGCGCGGTAGTGGACTGCGACCGCGAAGCCGCGCTCGGCCAGGTGGAGCGCGATGGCGCGGCCGATGCGGCGCGCGGCGCCGGTGACGAGGACGACACGGGACATCCTGGGGGTTCTCCGGTGGAACTCCGGCGGGACGGCGAGGCTTGCCGGACGCAACGATATAGCTCAGCTACGCACGGTCGGAAGGGGCGGATCTTTCCCGGCAACAAAGCGGACGACCGGCTGAAACCTTCCATTGCCAGGATCATGTCCCATCTTAACGGTCAGTCCGGCGCACGCCGTGACGGAGCACGGGCCATGAAATGAACAGAATTTTCAGGAGTTTTCGGTCATGTTCGTTGCGGGGGGCGAGGCCGCGCGGGGGCGCGGCAGCGACGGACTGACGCCGTATCGACCGTTTGGAGTATCGGAATGTCGATCCGAGCTATAGCCCCCGCGGCGCTGGTGGCCGCCTCGCTCGCCGTCGTCCCTCTCGGGGCGGCGGAGGCGCAGACGGCGGATGCCTTCACGCCCGCGGCGCCGGTCGTCTACGACTGGTCGGGTCCATATGCCGGCCTGTCGGCGGGGGCGTCCTGGCAGACCTTCGATTCGGCGTTCGGTTTCGTGCCGCTGCCCGGCACGTTCGATGCGACCGGGTTCACCGGCGGCATCTTTGCCGGGATTCAGGCCCAGAGCGACCGGTTCGTCTACGGGATCGAGGCCGATATCAACTTCAATACCGGCGACGACACCCGGCTGATCGCCGGCGTCCCCGTCACCGCCGAGAACGACTGGTTCTCGACGCTGCGCGGCCGGATCGGCTACGCCGCCGGCAATGTGCTGCTCTACGGCACCGGCGGGCTTGCCTTCGGCGACGTGCAGGTCTCGGCAGCGGGCGTGTCGGCGAGCGATACGCGGGTCGGCTGGACGCTTGGCGCCGGCGTCGAGGCGGCGCTCACCGACAACTTCACCCTGCGCGGCGAGTATCTCTACACCGACCTCGGCAAGACCGACGGGACGCACGCCGGCGTTCCCTTCGCCAGCGAATTCGACAGCCACACCCTGCGCGCCGGCGTCACATACCGGTTCCGGTAGGGCGCGGTCGCGCCGCCCTCGCCATCCCGCCCAGTCACTTGCCACCCCGCCCACGTCATGGCCGGGCTTGTCCCGGCCATCCACGCCTTGCGCCGCATGCTCGGCGCTGTGCGATCAGTCCTCGGCGTTACGATCCTGCGGCCGCCTTCGCGCTAGTGCCGTCCGGTTCACTTCGGCGGCAAGCGTCGGCGCGACGGCGAGGACGTGGATGCCCGGAACAAGTCCGCGCATGACGTTGGTGAATATGGCCGGCGGTTGTGCGTCGGCGTCTTGCCGTTCCCGATCAAGCGTGGCGGGCGGGCGCGGCGAGACGCTGGAGCCAGGCCGACAGCCCCAGCACCAGGCAGGAGACGATCTTGTAGAAGATGTAGACCGACGCCACGATACCGACCATGTGGACCATCAGGATCGGCAGGAAGGCGGCGAGGTGGTCCGGGTTGACCCAGGCGGCTGCGGCGAAGGCTGGCGACCAGACGGTCAGCAGCATGGCGGCGTCGGCGAGCGAGGCGAGGAACCACATCGGCCCGGACGATCCACAGTACCATAGCGGCGTCAGAAAGGTCGGGACCAGGGCACACTCGGCGCGCGCGGCGAAGAAGCCGTTCTGGTCGAGCCCGAGCAACACCAGGTACCACATGACCATGTAGGCAAGGCCATAGGGCCAGACCAGGGTGCGGGCGATCCGTTCGAAGAAGGCGATGTCCATGGGGCGCATGGCGGCCTGTACCATGCGGAACTTGCAGCCAGGTGGCCGCGAAAGGTCCAATTCTAGGCAAACACGACGGATCGCGCTCCGTGCCCTCAATTCTCGAGCCGGAACACCACCGGCCAGCTCTGCGGCGCCGTGCGGTCGCAGTCGCGCCGGAATCGGTATTCGAGCAGGGCGAAGCGCCAGCCGGTCCAGCGCCACGCGCCGTAGCGGCCGCAACCGTCCTCGTCGCGGCCCGGCCTGTGGCTGGTCAGGCGGCCCTCGGCAGGATCGAACGTGACGTTGGTCAGCGTCTCGGTCCCGGTCCAGCCGTGGCTCGGGCTGAAGGCGGCGAAACTCAGGGGCTCGATGCCGCCGATTTCGCCGGTCTCCACCACATAGAGCCGGTAGCTGACCGTCTCCCCGGTCGCGACGCAGGGCAGCGCAAACAGCAGGGCGGAGTCCGACAGGCGCCCGCTGACCACCTCGACGCCCGACAGCAGCGTGCCCTCCAGCCGCTCGCAGCCGGTTGTGAGATAATGGTGCTCGACCAGCCGGTGGGGCAGTCCGCGTTCGCCGATGCCGCCGTCGACGGGCGCGCGGACATCGGCCATCGCCGGATCAGGCGGAAGATCGAGTGGTGCGGCGACGCTGCGGTCGCGGTCGGTGCGGTTCTGCCGCGCATCGATCCAGTCCATGCCGGAGACCAGCCCCGGGAGGTCGAATTGCGCCCTGGCGCTGCCGCCGCCGTCCGGCTCATAGAAGACCTCGAGCGCCAGGCCGCCGACCATC
>JAEYRQ010000159.1 GCA_023435545.1 Pseudomonadota bacterium
CGGGATGACCGCGAGGCCCGGCGCGGCATTGGCGGAAGCCCGGCCCGTCGCGATCGTCTGCCCGGCCTTGACGGCGCGGCCGTCGATGCCGCCGACGCCGGCCATGTGGAAGGTCGCACGCGATCCCAGCACCACCGGCGTGTCGAGCCCGCCGGCAACCGCGATGTAGGCGCGGGCACCGCTATAGGCCGGCCCCAGCGCCAGCGTCTGGCCGGCTTTCACCGCGATGCCCTCCCACATCGGCACCGGGGCTCCGTCGAGCGTCGGCCGCATGTCGGCGCCCGTCACGGCGACGATCGCATCGTCGAGGAACTTGAGCGTCGGACCGAGGAACTGGCACTCCAGCGCCGCGGTCTCGGGCGCATTGCCGGCCAGCAGGTTGGCGAGCCGGAACGACCAGATGTCCATCGGTCCGGACGGCGGGAAGCCCTGCTCCCAGTAGCCGATGCGGCCGGGCATTTCCTGCACCGAGGTCTCGAGACCCGGAGTGATCACCTCGAACATCTCAGGGCCCCCTCAAAACCGCTCGTCCGGATCGAGCGTCTCGATCCAGGCGTGGTAGGCGTCGATCGAGAAGCGCTGGTAGCCGACGTCGGGATGTTTGTAGCTCCCGTCGGCGACCTTGCCGGCGATGTAGTCGTGCTCCTCGCGGTCGATCGGCACGAAGCGCACCCGGTCGCCCGGCTTGAACAGCGCCAGGCTGTCGCGGAAGGCGGCGAGCCGCTGGGCGGGGTCCCAGATCGGCATCGGGCTCATGCCGAAGATCTGGTAGCCGCCCGGCGTCCGGTCCGGGTAGATGCAGGTGATCGAGCCACCCATGCCGACGGTGCCCTTCGGGGTCCAGGTGCGCGGCGGATTGTATTTCGGCGCGGTCAGCCGGCAGCGCGGATCAAGCGGCAGGAACGAGCCGAGCCCCGGCCAGAAGCCGAGCGCCGCCACCCAGTATTCCGTGCCCGAATGCACCCGGACCAGCTGCTGGCGGTCCTGCAGCCCGTTGAGGCGAACCATCAGGTCGGGATCGCGCTCCTTGTCGCGGATCGTCCGGCAGTAGTCCTCCACGCACTCCGTCGTCCAGGGATCGAAATAGAGCACCGGCACGTAAAAGATCCGGCTCGGCAGCTCGAGTCCGGTCAGCCCGCCGATGCCGCCGCGGATCGCGGTGAGTTCGCGAACGAGATCGGCGTAGGAGATCCGGTCGGGATCGTAGGAGACCAGCATCGAGGCCAGCTCCGGGATGAGCTCAACGACCCCGTCGATCCGCGCTTCACGGATCAGGCTCGCATAGGTGTGGACCAGGAAGTTGAGGTCGAAGCTCATCTCGTCGCCGAGATAGACCAGCAGGTTGCGGTCGCCCCCCGGCTTGAAGACCGGCGCGTCGTAGATCATGCCCCCGGTCGCCTCCGCCCCGTTGTCCCCATCACACACGTCCTCAAGCGCGACCCCTCAGCCGGACATTGCCTCACCTGCCGCTCCGGCGCCAGACGGGTTCCGCCCGGCTCGCGCAATCGGCAGGAAATCCATTGCCGACTGGACCGTACCGCTGTTCGATATAGACTATCACATAGCCGCCGGCGCGACGGAAGTCCGCGGCCGGACGGAGCAGGCCACAAAGGCAACAGGACGGGGTGCGCAACGACCCCGGCTGGGAGGACGGGAATGTCGCCGGGGCTCGTGAATGTCGGGATGCTGATCCTCGCCGCCGTCGTCTATGGCGGCATCTTCTCGGCCAACAAGCTCGGTGCCGAGGCCGGCTGGTCGGCGATGACCTTCGCCTTCGCACAGTCGGCGGTGGCGGGCCTGGTGCTGCTCGTCGTCGGCCTGATCCGCGGCGAGACCATGATACCGACCCGACAGCACGTGATCTCCTATCTCGTCATCGGCGCGCTGGTCATCGGCCTGCCGATCACGCTTCTGACCTACGTCGCCCCGCACCTGCCGGCAGCCGCCACGACGCTGGTGCTGGCGCTGTCGCCGCTGTTCACCCTGATCTTCGCCATGCTGGTGAAGCTCGAGACATTCCGGTGGAGGGCCGCGGCCGGCATCGCCTTCGGGCTCGCCGGCGTCGCCGTGCTGGTCTCGCCCGGCTCTGAGCTCGGCAGCGGCGAGGCGGCCGGCTGGTTCCTGCTGGCGCTGATCGCGCCCGTGCTGTTCGCCTCCGCCAACGTCGCGGCGAGTGTGCTGCGGCCGCCGGCGACCGCCTCGCTGACCATGGCGGCGGGCGTGCTGATCGGCTCGGCGGTGGTGCTGGCCCCGCTGATGCTCATCACGGGCGCTTGGACGCTGCCGGCCTCGGACGCTGCCACCGCGGCAATACCGGTGGCGCTTGCAGGCGCCATCAACGCGGTGTTCTTCGTCCTGTTCTTCGAGATCATCCGCCGGGCCGGGCCGACCTTCTTCGCCCAGTTCAACTATCTGGCCGTGCGCGCCGGCATCGGCTGGGGGGCGGTATTGTTCGGCGAGCGGCCGGGACTCTTGTTCTGGGCCGCGCTCGCGCTCATGCTCGTCGGCGTCTGGCTCGCCACCGGAAGATCCGGCTCCGCCAGCGAGGCCGCCGGCAAGCCGACCTGAACTGACCGTCCGCACTAATTCCGATTGGAGACCGAGAATGGAACGACCCAAGGCGACACCGACGGTGCGCATCAACGACGATCGGGTGAAGGCGACCGAATGGGCCTTCAAGCCGGGCGCGGAGACCGGATGGCACCGGCACGAGCACGACTACGTGGTGGTGCCGCTGACCGACGGCGAACTCCTGCTGGAGCTGCCCGGCGGCGACACCATGCGGGCGGAGCTGAAGCAGGGGATCCCCTACGCCCGCAAGATCGGCGTCGAGCACAACGTCATCAATGCCGGCGAGGAGGAACTGCGCTTCCTCGAAGTCGAGATCGTCGGATGAGCGAGGCGGCAAGGCTGAAGCTGCTCGACCGGTTCGCCGGGGCCTGGAACGCCCGCGACGTCGATGCGCTGATGGAGTGCATGGCGCCGGCCTGCGCCTTCCACGCCTCGGGCGGGCCGAATGCCTGCGGCACCGTGTTCGAAGGGCGCGAGGCTGTGCGCGCGGGATATGCGGCCGTCTTCGACGCGTTCCCGCAGGCGGCCTGTACCAATGCCCGCCACTTCGTCGCAGGCGACCGAGGCGTTTCCGAGTGGCGCTTCCAGGGCGGCGACCGCGACGGCAAGACGGTGGACGTCGACGGCGGCGACCTCTTCGTCTTCGACGGCGACCTGATCGCGGTGAAGGATTCCTACCGAAAGATGCGGAGCGGCTGACGCTGCGCCACCTTCGCCACACCACATCCGTCATCCCGGACGGCCATTGGGACGATCCGGGATCGGGAGGGGACCACGGCTGCGTCAGAGCGTTCCGATCCCGGCTCGTCGGCCGGGATGACGAGGGGCGGACTAGACGACAACGACCCAGCCGACGGTACCGACGCCCCGCCCCAACAAAGCCGGTCGAATGCCGACATGCCGCGCCGGGCAGACCGCGGCGGCCCGCGCGAGAGGACCTACCCCCGCACCGCCTCGGCCTCGGCGTGGAAATCCCCCGACGGCTGCTCCTCGCGGGCGAAT
>JAEYRQ010000173.1 GCA_023435545.1 Pseudomonadota bacterium
GCCCGAAGTCCCAGAACGTGGCGAGATGGGCGAGGTCGGCGAGTGGATGGCCGAGCGTCGACAGCTCCCAGTCCAGAACGCCCACGATCGACGGGGAATCCGGGGCGAACATGATGTTGCCGATGCGGAAGTCGCCGTGGACGATGGTCGTGCGCTCGTCATCGGGAAGATTCGCGGCGAGCCAGGTGCACAGGGTCTCGATGTTGTCGTCGTCGCGGGTCCGCGACAGCCGCCACTGCTTGGTCCAGCGGGCGATCTGGCGGGCAAAGTAGCCACCGGGACGCCCGAAGCCCTCGAGCCCGATCGCCTTCCAATCGGTCGCATGAAGGCGGGCGAGCGTACGGGCAGCGGCGCGCCAGGCCTCGCGGCGATCGTCCGGCGGGAGTTCGGGCAGGGCGCTGTCGTGGAAAACGCGGCCTTCCAGCCGCGCCATCAGGTAGAAGGGCGTGCCGATCGGTTCGGGGTCTTCTTCGAGCAGGATCATTTCCGGCACCGGAAAGCCGGTCGGGCCGAGCGCCTCCATGATCCGGAACTCGCGGTCGACGGCGTGGGCCGAGGGCAGGGTGTTGCCCGACGGCGGTTTGCGCAGCACCATGCGGCGTCCGCCGTGGTCGACGAAGTAGGTCGGGTTCGATTGCCCGCCCGCGATCCGGCAGACCTTGATCTCGCCACCGCCGAGGTGGTGGGCGAGTCGCGCGGGATCGAAGTCGATCATCTGCCCGGCCTTGTCGCGATAGCGGCTCATTGTCCGCCCTGCCTCTGTGCGAGCGGCAGGATGGGCGCGTCGAGCGGCAGCTTCGCCAGCTCGAAGCCGCGGCGGAAATCCTCCAGATGACGGCGCATCCAGTCGCGCGCCGTCTGCGCCTCGCCGGCACGGATCGCGTCGATCACCTTCTGATGCGCGACAATCTGGCGGTGCGGCGCCTGCGGCAGGTGCGGAACCAGCACCTCCAGGCCGGAGAACAGCAGGACGGCGATCGGTTCGCGCGCCAGCTTGAGCGCCCGGTTCCCGGTGCAGTCGGCGACCAGGGTGTGGAAGGCGGTGTCGAGCTCGACCGGGCTGGTGCCGGCGGCGACCACCCCGATCATCCGCCGCTGGTTCTCCTCCAGCGCGGCGATGTTGGCGTCCGATGCGGCGAGCGCGGCGAGTTCGGCCGCCAGCGGCTCGGTGGCGATGGCGACGTGCCACAGCTCGAGGAAGGTGATCTCCATCAGCCTGAGCGCGCGGGTATGCCGCGATGCCAGGTCCTTGGCGCGGGGCAGGCTGATCTCCAGCCGGCGTGGCGAGACGCGGCGCACCAACCCCTCGCTCTCGAGCCGGCGGATGCCTTCGCGCACCGTCGAGCGGTTCACGCCGAACATCGCGGCCATCTCGACCTCGCCGGGAAGCTGCTCGCCCGGCCGCAGAGTGCCGTCGAGGATCTGCGCCTCCAGCTCGGCCGAAACCTGCTGGTAGGCATGCTCCACCTGTAGCTGCTTGCGCCTGAGCGCCACAGTCGAAGTCCTCCCTTACGTCGCAAGTCTGCCGTTGCGACAGGTGCGTGGCCGTTGAGATGGCCATTTAGTGTCCGTTTGTCGGACACTAAATGGCAAGCTGAGGGGTGTGTCAATGGGAGTTGGTCGGGAGCGCCGGGGCGGTGCCGACGCGGATATGCATCTGGAACGGTGCCGTGCGCGACGGCGAGAGATCGCTGGCCCAGTCCGGCGGGTGATAGTCCGGGCGAGGCGGGAACGCGTCCGATCCGGCCTCCATCCCGCCGTCAGGCGATAGCCATCTCGATAAAGGGATCACGCGCCGCCGCCGTCATGGCGTCCCGGTATTCGCGGATCAGCCGCTCGCACAGGTCGGCGGCCGACGGGATGTCGTCGATCGTGCCGACGCCCTGACCAGCCGACCAGAAGTCGCGCCAGGCCCTGGCCTCGTTCTGCATGTCGAGGGCGCCGTGACTCGGGATGTTGTCGGGATCGAGCCCGGCTGCGGCGATGCTCGGCCGCAGGAAATTGGCGTTCACGCCGGAGATGTTGGGCGTGTAGACGATATCGGCTGCCCTGCTGTCGACGATCATCTGCTTGAAGCCCTGCGGAGCTATCGCTTCGCGGGTGGCGATGAACCGGGTCCCGAGATAGGCGAGGTCGGCTCCAATCATCCTGGCCGCTGCGATCTGCGCGCCGTTACCGATCACGCCCGACAGGATGATCGTGCCGGTGAAGAAGGAGGCGATCTCGCTGATCAGCGCGAATGGGCTCGTCGTGCCGGCGTGGCCGCCGGCGCCGGCGCTGACCGCGATGATGCCGTCGACGCCCGCCTCGGCGGCCTTCTCGGCGTGGCGGCGGTTGATGACGTCGTGGAACACCAGCCCGCCATAAGAGTGCACGGCGTCCACCACGTCGCGCACCGCGCCCAGCGAGGTGATGATCACCGGCACCTTCTCCGCCACCACGATCTCGAGATCGGCCGCCAGCCGGGGGTTGGTGCGGTGGACGATCAGGTTCACCCCGTATGGCGCGGCGTCGGGGACATTCGCCAGCCTGTCCCGGATATCGTGCAGCCAGTCTCGGAAGCCATCGCTGGTGCGCTGGTTGAGCGCAGGAAAGGTGCCCAGGACGCCCGACCGGCAGGTCTCGACCACCAGGTCCGGGCCGGACACGAGGAACATCGGCGCGGCGATCGCCGGCAGCTTGAGCCTTGTCGCGATCGTGTCGGGCAGTGCCATGTCGGTTTCCCTCTCGTGGTTGCCGCGCTCGATGCTCAGCCCGGCGCGTACAGGCCGGCGATCTCGGCGGCGTATTTCTGCTGGATGTTGGAGCGGCGCACCTTCATCGTCGCCGTCACCTCGTCGTCGTCGTGGTCCAGTTCCTTGGTCAGCAGGTGGAAGCGCCGGATGTTGGCGACCTTCGCAAGCTGGCCGTTGGCCGCCTGGATCTCGGAGTCGATCAGGTCGCGGATCGCCGGATTCTCCGCGAGGTTGCGGAAGTTGGTGTAGGCGATGCCGTGCTCTTCCGCCCACTTGGCGACCGTCTCGAAATCGATCTGGATCAGCGCCGAGACATACTTTCGGCCCTCGCCGATGACGATGCATTCCTTGATGTAGGGGCTGCTCTTGACGGTGTTCTCGATCTCCGAAGGGCTGAGGTTCTTGCCGCCCGCGGTGATCATGATGTCCTTCAGCCGGTCGACGATGCGGAACTCGCCGGCCTCGTCCGTCTCGACGACATCGCCGGTGTGGAGCCAGCCCTCTCGCAGCGCCGAGGCAGTCGCCTCCTCATTCTTGTAGTAGCCCGCGAACACCGTATCGCCCCTCAGCAGCAGTTCGCCCTGCTCGCCGATGCGCGCCTCGACGCCCTTCACCGACGGCCCGACGGAGCCGGGAACGAGACGGTCCGTCGTCTGGCCGAGCGCGATGCCGCTCGACTCGGTGGCGCCATAGACCTCGATCAGCGGGATGCCGATGGTGCGGAAGAAGCGCACGATCTTCGGCGAGATCGGCGCCGCCCCTGTCATGGCGATGCGGGCGCGGCGCAGCCCCACATAGTTCTGCAGCGCCCGGAAGACGAGGAGGTAGCACAGCCCGAAGGTCAGCCGCTGCCCGAGCGAGCGCTGCGGGCGCGGCGTCTCCGCGAACGGCTCGCAGACCCGGCACGCCCACTCGAACAGGCCGCGACGCCAGCCGCCGGCCTCCAGCATCCGGATGTAGATCGAGGAGTGCAGCTTCTCCCAGATGCGCGGCACGCCGAGGAACATGCTCGGCGCCACCTCGCGCAGGTCCTCCTGCACGGTGTTGATCGATTCCCCGAAGGCGATCTGCGAGCCGAGATAGATCGGGCCCATCGTCGTCGTCATCTGCTCGGCGACATGGCAGAGCGGCAGGTAGGAGAGGTGGGTGGTCGAGGCGTCGAGGCCGAGCCGGTCGGCGAAGGCGATCGCCTGGGCCCGGATGTTGCGATACGAGAGCATCGCGCCCTTGGGCTTCCCCGTCGAACCCGACGTGTAGATCATCAGCGCGATGTCGGAGAGCGTCTGCGCGGCGAGGCGCTCGTCGGCAAGGCCCGGATGCTCGCGCCGGTGGGCGCGGCCGAGCTCTTCCAGCCTCTCGAAGGAGATGACGAGGTCGGCGGAATAGTTGCGCAGGCCCTTGGTCTCGACGACGACGATGCGCCTGAGCTTCGGCAGCCGGTCGCGCACCTCGATCACCTTGTCGAGCTGCTCCTGGTCCTCGCAGACGACGATCTCGCTGTCGGAATGCTCCAGCACATAGGCGACCTCCGGGGCCGGGCTGGTCGGATAGACCCCGATCGTCACCGCCCCGACGATGCCGGCGCCGAGCTGGGCGAGCACCCACTCGATGCGGTTCTCCGAGAGGACTGCGACATGGCCCTTCGCCCCGAGGCCGAGCGCCACCAGGCCGTGGCCCGCGTCGCAGGCGCGCTCGTAATAGTCGCGCCAGGTGACCGGATTCCAGATGCCGAAGTCCTTCTGCAGCACGGCGATCCGGCTCGGCGTCGCCTGCGCCTGCGCCCGCAGCATCTGCGGCAGGGTCAGCTCGGGGAAGTCATGCGCGGTCATGTGTGCCTTACGACAGCCAGCGCTTGCGGCGCTTGTAGTGTTTGACGTCCCGGTAGCTGCGGTGGCCATCGCTGCCGGCCATGCCGAGATAGAACTCGCGCACGTCCTGATCCTTGACCAGCCGCTCGGTCGGCCCGTCGAGGACGATCTTGCCGGTCTCCATGATGTAGCCGTAGTGGGCGACCGCGAAGGCGACCGCGGCGTTCTGCTCGACCAGCAGCATCGAGACGCCGGTGTCGCGGTTGATCGAGGCGATGATCGTGAAGATCTCCTCGACCAGGATCGGCGACAGGCCGAGCGAGGGCTCGTCGAGCAGGATCAGCGAGGGCTGGGCGATCAGCGCGCGGCCGATCGCCAGCATCTGCTGCTCGCCGCCGGATAGATATCCCGCGCGCCCCTGGCGCCGCTCGTAGAGGCGCGGGAAGTACTGGTAGACGAGGTCGAACGGTGTGGGTTTCAGGCCCCGGCCCGACAGCGCGAAGGTCGCCGCCGTCAGGTTTTCCTCCACCGTCAGATCCTCGAAGATCCGCCGCCCCTCCATCACGTGGAAGAGCCCGCGCCGGACGAGCCCGTCCGGCGAGGTCGATGTGATGTCGGCGCCATCGAACCGGATCGAGCCGGCGGTGACCGCACCGTCCTCCAGGAACAGGAGGTTCGAGGTCGCCTTCAGCGTCGTCGACTTGCCGGCCCCGTTCGAGCCGAGCAGCGTGACGATCCTGCCGCGCTCCACGGCGAGCGAGAGGCCGCGGAGCACCTGGACCGTCTTGTTGTAGACGACCTCGATGTTGCTGATCTCGAGGATGTGCTCCGCGGCCATCGGCGTCATTCCTGCAGGCTGATCCAGTCGGACGCCGGCTGCATCTGGTTGGCGGCCGCGTCGTACTGGTAGATGCGCCCGACCGGGATCGAATTGCCCGGGATCGAGATCGGCGTGCCGATGATGCCGCCGGTATCGAAATCCTCGATCGAGTTCAGCGCCGCCTTGAGGTTCGGCCCGCTCAGTTCCTTGCCGGCCTCCAGCGTGCGCTTCGCCGCTTCGGTGAACAGCATGGCGGTCAGGAAGCCCTGGATGTACGGCGTCGGCTGGTACTCCGGCCGCATCTCGCGGATCTTCGCCAGCATCGGCGCGTCGGCGGCATCGTCATAGTAGTAGCGGTAGGGCATGACACCCATGAAGCCGTCCGCAGCCTCGCCGACCTGGGCCCAGATCGAGGAATCCATCGACCAGAACGTGCCCATGAACTTGGTCTCGAGGCCGAGCTGCTTGGCCTGGGTCATGAACTCCGGCAGCGGCGCCAGCACGTAGCCGTGGAAGATCGTGTAGTCGGGACGCGCCCGGCGCAGCTTCAGCACCTCGGTCGACACGTCGACGGCGGTCGGCGGGG
>JAEYRQ010000419.1 GCA_023435545.1 Pseudomonadota bacterium
CGCCACCAGCACGCTGACGGCCGTGAGTTCCAGCGGCACCTTCTCGCTCACGTAGGCGACAACCGCGGCGGCAATGACCGCGAAGGTCGCCCACATGTGGAAGTCTTCCATTACGGCGTTGCTCCCCCGCTCGCCGCTCCGGCCGCGCATAATGACCAGCGCCGCCCCCCATTGGAAGCGCCATTAACACGAGTTAGTCTGTCGTGTATAGAGGGTTCAGCCGTCCGGCCGCTGCTTGGGGACGAGCCGGGAGACCGTCATGCCTCCCGCTTCCAGTGCGGCCCGGATGCGTTCGGCGTGGTCCCGGTCCCGTGTTTCGACGGTGATGTCGGTCGTGGCGCGCATCGCCGGCACGTCGAGCAGCAGGCGCTGGTGCGAGACCTCCAGGATGTTGGCGCCTTCGCGCCCGAGGATCGACACGAAGCTGAGCGGGATCATCACCTTGCTGGGCGACATGCGCGCTCGAAGCGCCACCGCGCCAAGCACGGGCAGCATCAGCACCACGACCGGTGTGTTGTTCATGAAGGCGCTGAGCACGCCGGTCGCCACGAGCACGACCGCGGTCGTCAGCGTGGTTCGGCCGCCGCCCCACTGCCCCACCCGCTGCGCGAAGCCGTCCAGCGCGCCAGTCTGGAACAGGCCCTGGCCGATGACCAGCAGCGCCAGAACGGTGAACAGCGCCGAATTGGCGAATCCCGCCAGCAGCTGGTCAGACGTCACGATCCGGGTTCCGTCCGGTCCAAGAAACGGGAAGACCTCGAACAGCAGGAGGAACGCCACCAGCACGCTGACGGCCGTGAGTTCCAGCGGCACCTTCTCGCTCACGTAGGCGACAACCGCGGCGGCAATGACCGCGAAGGTCGCCCACATGTGGAAGTCTTCCATTCCGGCGTTGCTCCCCCGCTCGCCGCTCCGGCCGCGCATAATGACGAGCGGCGTCTGGCTTTCCAAGCGCGCGATTAACACGAGTTAGTCTGTCGTGTATAGTCGGTTCAGCCGTCGGGCCGCTGCTTCGGGACGAGCCGGGAGACCGTCATGCCTCCAGCTTCCAGCGCAGCCCGGATTCGCTCGGCATGGTCGCGGTCGCGAGTCTCCACGGTGATGTCGGTGGTTGCGCGCATAGCTGGCACATCGAGCAGCAGGCGCTGGTGCGACACCTCCAGGATGTTGGCGCCTTCGCGCCCGAGGATCGAGGTGACGTGCCCCAGTTCGCCGGGCCGGTCCCTGACGGTGATGCGGAAGCTGACCACGCGGTCCTCGCGCTCGAGCGCCCTGACCGCAATCGCCGACAACAGGCGCGGGTCGATATTGCCGCCGGTCAGAACCAGGCCGACGGAGCGCCCACCGAAGCGCTGCGGCTCCGCCAGAACGGCGGCAAGTCCGGCCGCCCCCGCGCCTTCGGCGAGCGTCTTCTGCAGCGTGAGATAGGCGTAGATCGCCCGCTCGATCGCAGCCTCGTCCACCTGCAGCACCTCGATCCGCAGCGCCTTCAGGATCTCCACGGCACTCGGGGAGACCGACTTCACCGCGATGCCCTCAGCCAGGGTGTCTCCGCCGCACTCGGCCGTCCGGCCCGCCAGCGCCGCGGCCATGGAGGCGTAGAGCGTCGTCTGGACGCCATAGATGGCGATGTCCGGGTTCAGTGCCCGTGCCGCGACCGCGATTCCGGATATCAGCCCGCCGCCGCCGACCGGAACCACGAGACAGTCGAGGCCCGGCATCTCCTCCAGCATTTCGATTGCGATCGTGCCCTGTCCGGCCATGACCAGGGGGTCGTCATAGGGGTGCACGAGCGTCAGGCCGTCGCGCTCGATGAACCGGTCGACTGCCTCGCGGCATTCCGCGACGCTCTCCCCCTCGAGCACGACCGTCGCGCCAAAGGCTTCCGTGCTCGCCACCTTGGTGAAGGGGGTCGTGCGCGGCATGACGATGGTCGCGGGGATGCCGAGCCGCCGGGCGTGGCAGGCCACCGCCTGTGCATGGTTGCCGGCCGAGAGCGTCACCACGCCGCGCCGCCTCTCGTCACTGCCGAGCGCCGCCAGGCGGTTGAGCGCACCGCGTTCCTTGAAGGCGTTGGTGACCTGCAGGTTCTCGTACTTCACCGCCACCGGTGTTCCGGCGAGCGCGGTGAGGCGAGGGGCGGGCAGCAGCGGCGTCCGCAGCACGTTGCCGCGAATGACCTCCGCGGCCGCGCGGACATCCTCCAGCGAGATGGGCAGGCCGGCTGTCATGCCGCCGTCCTATAGGCGCGACCGGCCCCCGTCCAGCGGCAACCGGCGCGCACGCGATCACACCCATTGTGACACGTCGAACAGCACCGGCACCATCGAGGCGACCAGGAGCAGGGCCATGATGCTGTTGAACACGCGCACCTTCAGCGGATCATGCAGGAACCGCCGCAGACCGACCCCGAACAGCGCCCATACGCTGATTGCGGGCACGTTCACCACGGCGAAGACCGCGATCATGGCCAGAAGGCTGGCCGTGTAGTCGCTCGGCGTCGTGTAGGACACGGTCACGATCAGTGCCACCGCCCAGGCCTTCGGATTGACCAGTTGCAAGAGCGCCGCCTCAATGAAGGAGATCGGTTGTGGCGGCCTGTCCGGACCGCTGTCGGCCGTCGGAGTGCTCCTGGCGATCTTGAGCGCCAGCCACAGTACGTACGCTCCGCCAATGACCTTCAGCGCCGCGTAAACCGTCTGGTGCTCCTGCAGGAGCGGGCCGAGCCCGAGACCGATCGCCAGCACCATGGCGAGGAAGCCGCCGCTGATGCCGAGGATGATCGGCACCGAACGCCGAATACCGAAATTCACGCCGGCCGCGAGCAGGATGAAGTTTCCTGGTCCCGGCGACAGCGACATTGCCAACGCGAATCCCACGAGAGCCACCAGCATGTCCAGGGTCATGTCTCACCTCCATTTGTCGCGGCGAGATTGACCGAGGAAGCGTCACATGTATTTGATGCTCCGTATGGGTTTTTTTGCAGGTCGTCTGATAATGCGATGGAAATGGAAAATTCTGATCTGCTGAGCGAGGTGTTTGCGACGCTCCGCCTGCGCAGCGACATCTATTTCCGCGCCGATCTCTGCGGCGTCTTCGCCATTGCCGTGCCGCCGGAACGGAGGCTTATCCGCTTCCACTACGTGCGGCGGGGAAGCTGTGACGTCGGTGTCGAGGGTCGGAATGACTGGCATCGCTTGCATGAGGGCGATCTCGTCATCGTCCCCAACGGCGCGACGCATGTCATCGCCGACTCGCCCGGCAGGACGCCGAGGCCGCTGGGCGAGATTCTCGCGGGATGCGCACTCGACGCCTCGGGTCTCCTCGCCTACGGACGCGGCGAGGGCAGGGTTGAGTTGCTCTGCGGCTTCTGCCGCTTCGACGAGGCGATCGACCACCCAATAATGTCGCACCTGCCGCCCACGATCGTGCTCGAGGCCCGCGATCTTGGCCGCGAGCCATGGATCCTGACAGTGCTGCGGCTCATTGCACTCGAGACCGACCTCGACGGACCGGGGATGCGCGGCATCCTCAGCAGGCTGCTGGAGATTGTGCTGATCCAGGCCGTGCGAAGGCAGTCTGGCGCAGATGCGGTGACAGGCGGCTTCGTGGCGGCGATGGCGGACGCCAATCTCTCGAAAGCGCTGCTGGCGATCCACGGCTCGCCGGAGCGAGCGTGGACGATTGAGGGCTTGGCGCGACTTGCGGGCCTGTCGCGGGCGAGCTTCGCCGCGCGGTTCGCGGAGGTGGTCGGCGTGCCGCCCATTGGCTACCTGACGACCTGGCGGCTGATGAAGGCGCGCCTGATGCTACGGGAGACCGACCTCGCCATCGACGAGATCGCGTTTCGCTGCGGCTATGCTTCGCTCGCCTCGTTCACCCGCCGCTACGCCGCCGCCTTCGGCGTCGGCCCCGGCGCCTATCGGCGTGCCGAGAGGCTCCGCTGAGGATCAGGTCTCGTTCAGCGCCTTGGCCGCATCCATGGCGAAATAGGTCAGCACCCCGTCGGCGCCGGCGCGCTTAAAGGCCGCCAGCGTCTCCATCATGCAGCGGTCGCGGTCCATCCAGCCGCGTTCGGCCGCCGCACAGATCATCGCGTACTCGCCCGACACCTGATAGGCGAAGGTGGGCATCGCGAAGCGATCCTTCAGGCGCCGCAGGATGTCGAGATAGGGAAGTCCCGGCTTCACCATGATCATGTCGGCGCCCTCGGCGATGTCGAGCTCCGCCTCGCGAAGCGCCTCGTCGGAATTGCCGAAATCCATCTGGTAGGTGCGCTTGTCGCCGGACAGAGTCGCCGAGGAGCCCACCGCATCGCGGAACGGGCCGTAGAACGCCGAGGCGTACTTGGCCGAGTAGGCCATGATCTGGGTATCGACCATGCCCTCGGCTTCCAGCGCGGCACGGATCGCGCCGACCCGCCCGTCCATCATGTCTGACGGAGCGATCACGTCGGCGCCAGCACGCGCCTGCACCAGCGACTGCTGGACGAGCACCTCCACCGTCGCGTCGTTCAGGATCCGGCCGTCCTCCAGCAGCCCGTCATGGCCGTGGCTGGTATATGGGTCGAGGGCGACGTCGGTGACGATGCCGATCTGCGGCACGCGGTCCTTGATCTCGCGGCAGGCCCGGCAGACGAGGTTGTCGGAATTGAGCGCCTGCGAGCCTTCCGCATCCCGCAGGGCGGGGTCGGTGTATGGGAAGAGGGCGATCGCGGGAATACCCAGCCCGGCCGCCTCCGCGGCGGCTGCCGCCGCCTCGTCGACGGAGTGGCGCACCACCCCCGGCATCGAGGCAACCGGTTCCCGCACGCCCTTCCCGGCGACGACGAAGATCGGCCAGATCAGGTCGTCCGGGGTGAGCGTCGTCTCGCGGACGAGGCGGCGCGCCCAGTCGGCCCGGCGGTTCCTGCGAGGACGGTTCGGCCGCGCCGTGCCCGCCGACCGCGGCCTGGCGAAGGTTCCGCCCACGCCCGCCGGCGATTCCTCGCGTCTAGCCATCGTTTCGCTGCTCCTGCCGTACTGTCTGGAACCATTCTCAAGAGAAACCCTAGCACGCGCCTTGCTATGGCTCAAAACCTCTGTCGGTTGACGCTGGATGCCGCCGCCGCTATCCGAGCGTCGAGACTGGCGCGGCCGGCGCCTGCCCGTTCCAATCGCGAGGACATCGATCGATGGCCGAGGATGCCGAGGTCCTGTTCGAGGTGCGCGGCCGCGCCGGCATCGTGACGTTGAACCGCCCGAAGGCGCTGAATGCACTGACGCTCGCCATGGTGCGCGAGCTGCATCCGAAGCTTGCCGCCTGGGCGACCGACGAGGCGATCGACCGGGTCGTGGTCCGCGCTGCGGGCGAGAAAGCTTTCTGCGCGGGGGGTGACATCCGCCAGCTTCATGACTGGGGGCGCGCCCGTGATGGACGGGCAGGCGACTTCTACCGCGAGGAGTACCGGCTCAACGCGTATATCAAGCGCTATCCCAAGCCCTATGTCGCGCTGATCGACGGAATAGTCATGGGTGGCGGCGTCGGCGTTTCGGTGCATGGCAGTCATCGCGTCGCGGGCGCGCGAACGGTCTTCGCCATGCCGGAGACTGGGATCGGTCTGTTTCCGGATGTGGGTGGAACCTACTTCCTGCCGCGTCTGCCGGGAAGCCTTGGAACATATCTCGCGCTCACCGGTGCGCGGCTGGGGCGTGCGGATGCCGCCTGGTCCGGCGTTGCCACCATGCCGGCGCAGAGCGAGGCATTCGAAACGATCCTCGAAGCCTTGTGTGCGCCGGGCGATACGGATGCTCTGCTGGCGCCGTTCGTGGCACCCGAGGAGGCATCCGCTGTCCTGCCGCTGATGCATGCGATCGATCGGTGCTTCTCGGCCGGTTCGGTGGAGGAGGTGCTGGAGCGGCTACACCGGGAGACGGGCGATCACGCCGACTGGGCGCAGAAGACGATCGCCACGATGCGGACCAAATCACCGGTCAGCCAGAAGATCGCTCTTCGCCAGATGCAGGTCGGCGCGGGGTCCTCGTTCGAGGACTGCATGAGGATCGAGTACCGGATCGTCGCGCGGGTGCTTGCCGGTCACGAGTTCTTCGAGGGAGTGCGGGCGCTTATCATCGACAAGGACAACCAGCCGCGTTGGCACCCCGATCGTCTCGAAGACGTATCCGACGCCGATGTGGATGCCTATTTCGCTCCGCTCGACGTCGAACTCGACCTCGACAGGCTGGACCATCCCGGGGGCACCGGATAGCGCCATGCCGCTGCAGTTCGCCAAGGCCGCACCCGTCGCTCCCGCGATCCTGCTTTGGTATCTGCGGTCGCTTGCGCTGTTCTACTTCCTCAGCGGCCTTGTGAACTGGGGGCGGATCATCGGCGCGATCGGCCCTGGCTTCGCCGGCCAGCCTGCGCATGTTCAGATCGCCACGATCTACTTCGCCCTGCTACAGGTGGTGGCGGCCGTCGGGCTCTGGTGCGGCGCGGCCTGGGGCGTGGCGGCCTGGCTGTTCTCGTCCGTGGCGGAACTGGTGATGCATGTCGGCTTTTCGGATCTGTTCGGGTCGGCTTGGCTGACGGTCAGCTTTCACATCACCACGATTTTGATCTATGTCGGCCTGGCGTGGTGGACAGGAACTCCGGAGAATACCGGGCAAATATTGCGCCTTCCACCAGAATGATCACAACATAGTACAGAATAGAAATAGATTATCTTGGATGATATCTGCCTCATGGGCCAGCGTAGACGGGAGTGCCACGCAGGAGATTCACGTCTTCGTAGGGTAAACGGATTGGAAAGCTGCATTTTTGAACAAAATTAATCCTGCCTTTTAAGCCGATCTTAGGCCGTCCGCTCTACGCTCCTCCTCAACCTGGGGAACACCACAGGACGAAGAGAGAGGCAGTCAGATGAATGTAGCCGTCGCCAAGCACGGGACTCCGCAGCCGGAAAGCGGACCCGCTGAGCTGAAGTCGCGATACCTGGAGGCGCTGACCCTGGTGGAGCGCCTGCATCGCCGCCTGCTCGATGTGATCAAGGACGAGTTCGACCGTCAGGGACGGGCGGATGTCAACAGCGTGCAGGCACTGCTGCTGTTCAACATCGGCGATTCCGAGTTGACGGCGGGCGAGCTTCGCACCCGCGGCTACTATCTCGGGTCGAACGTGTCCTATAATCTCAAGAAGCTGGTCGAGGGCGGCTATGTCCACCACCAGCGCTCGACGGTCGACCGCCGGTCTGTGCGCATCAGCCTCACCCAGAAGGGGCAAGAGGTGCACGACGTGGTGAAGCACCTGTACGAGCGCCACCTCAAGTCGATCGAGAAGGTGGGGGGGCTCGGCAGTGATGACTTCGAGCGGCTGAACCGCTCGCTGCAGAAGCTCGAGCGGTTCTGGACCGATCAGATCCTCTATCGGCTCTGATTGGCTGGACTCCCGGCGCACAAAGTTTCGTGACCGCCTTATTGCGGTCACGAAGCGTTGTTGTTCGTTAACCGCCGCGGTGTTAGAGAC
>JAEYRQ010000252.1 GCA_023435545.1 Pseudomonadota bacterium
GATAAGGACGGTGAAATCTTCCGCCCAGTTCGAGCCGAAATTGAGATATGTCCTCCGCGGCCGCTCACCAACCGACACGACCCGACCTTCGACAATGACGAAGCGACCGGTCTGCGCCGCCAGAGCGCCCGGCCTCCCCGCATGCCATATAGTGCCGATCTCGGTCGACCAAAGTCCCCTGCGTTCGGATCGCGCCGCCGCTTCGCGCCGCAACAGATCGCCGATGCAAGCCGGATCATCGAGCAAGGCCGAGACCTGCGCAAGCCCCAACTCGACCAGCCTTCCCTGCAACCAGCCATCGGCCGCGCCCGGTATGGCAACCTGCGCGGCGATCCGTCCATGCCGATCCGGGCGTTGCGACAGCACCCGCAGATCCAGCCGGCCGCCGTCTGACGCTACGGCGTCCGAGACGGCCCGGTGCGCCGCGTTCGCGATCGCGGCCGCGGCATCCCCGTCGGCCGGCGACTCGACCAGCACCTGCGCCAGCCGGATCCGGCGGCCATCCTCAAGGCGAAACTCTGCGGCCGAGATGACCTCGGCCACCCGGACCGATTCTCCCGGCCCGGCCAGGCACGCCGGCTGGGCCCAGCCGGCCGGCACCGCCACGGCCAGCGCCAGCAGCGTCGCTAGCCATGGCAGCCACTGCGTCCCCACGCATCCCTCCACCCCGGCAGCTACACCATACGGCAGTTCTCGCGCCCGATCTCGGTTCGGACCTGATCTTGTGGACATCGACGGCTCGCAACCCCCGGCGCACAGCCTCATATGCTGTGCGACACCGCCTCGATCCGGAACGCCGCAGGCCTCGCGGAGTTCCCTCGCAGAATCGGAGCAGCGTAAGCCCCGCGCCCGCACCGCACGTTCCGCGCACGTGCTTGATTGTCTGGCGCCAGCCGGGTTAGACGATCTACTCAGCGGCCCGGTAGCTCAGCCGGATAGAGCACCGGTTTCCTAAACCGGGTGTCGGGGGTTCGAGTCCCTCCCGGGCCGCCAGATGCCCCGTCCGGCGCGCCTGCCAACGCTTCGCACTGGCGGCAACCGCGTCCGGCCTCAAGCACGCCTCATCAACCAGCCTGTCGAGGTGGCGCGTCTGCGATCGGAACTGGCTGCGCTGATCGAAGAACGCGGCCTGCGGCCGGATATCGTCATGCGTTTCGTCTATGGCACGACGCTGCCATTCTCGCCCCGCCGCCCTGTCGAGTCGGTGATGGTCTAGCCGGGGAAGCCAACGGTCGCCGCAAGGCCGGAACAGACCCGTCGTCTCCCGGACTGTGGTCCGACCGTCCCCGCAAGGCCTGCAGCCTCCCGGGGACTGCCGCCCCCGGCGCCGCGGATGCATTCCGTCGCACTCCCACCGGGTCCTCTCCAAGCCTTGATCGAAATCAAGAGCCCGTGCTTTCATATCGGTATTTTCAAGGCGGATTTGATGCGACCGAGGAACGTCAAAGTGTTCGCAATTGGCGCCGCGCGTAGACTGGTACTGATGGCCGTGATTGGCCTCTGCGCGATCGCCGGACAGGCAGGGCTGGCGGCTGCCGCAGAACTCGGCAGGTTCCTGCCGGCACTGCAGGCGGGTCAGCTTGTCGAGGGAGCGACGGGGTTCGGCCGTGTGCGCGACGACGTGCCGGTCGCTCCCATCCTCAAGGACGGTGAGGCGGTGGGCTATGCCTTCCTCACCTCAGATTTCGTCTCGACCACCGGCTACTCCGGCAAGCCGATCCATGTCGTGGCGGCGCTGTCGCCCGATGCGGTGGTCACCGGTGCGGTGCTGGTCGAGCACTCCGAGCCGATCGTGCTCATCGGCATTCCCGAAGCGAAGATGCGTCGCTCCATCGAGAGTTATGTCGGCGTCGACCTGAAGGCCGAGGCCGCCGCCGGCGGCTCGGCGCACGAGCTCGACATCATCTCGGGCGCGACCGTCACCGTGATGGTCATCGACGATTCGATCATCCGGGCCGGTCTCCGCGTCGCCCGTCAGCTCGGCCTCGGCGGCCTCGCCGCCGCCGCCGAAGCACCGCGCCAGCGCGTCGCGCTCGTCGAGGACACCGGCGGGACACTCGACTGGATGACATTGAGCGGCGACGGGTCGGTGCGCAGGCTGAGCCTCGACATCGGCCAGGTCAACGATGCGTTTGCACGTTCGGGCGATGCCCGCGCCGCCGCACGCCCTGAGCCGGGCGACCCCGGCGCCACCTTCATCGATCTGCAGGCCGCCCTGGTCAGCGTCCCGGCCATCGGCCGCAGCCTCCTGGGCGAGCGGGCGTATGAGCAGCTCGGCTCCTGGCTGCAGCCGGGCGACCACGCGCTCCTGGTGATGGGGCGGGGGCCCTACTCGTTCAAGGGATCGGGCTATGTCCGCGGCGGCATCTTCGACCGCATCCAGCTTATCCAGGACGATTTCTCCATCCGCTTCCGCGACCGTCAGCACCGTCGTGCCGGGGCGATCGCGGCCGAGGGTGCGCCGGACTTCGACGAGATCGACCTGTTCCGCATTCCCGCGGATTCCGGGTTCGATCCCACCCGGCCCTGGCGCCTGCAGCTGCTCGTCCAGCGCCCCGTCGGTGCCATCGAGAAGGCGTTTCTCACCTTTGACCTGGGATACCGCCTTCCGGAGCATCTTCTGCGGCCGGTGGCGGCGCCGTTGGCCGAGCCGGTTGTCGTCGACGACCCCGACGAGGCAGCGGCGAAGGCCGCGCTGTGGCAGCGGGTCTGGCGCGGCAAGTCGCTGGAGATCGGCGCCGTGCTGGCGATGCTCGGGGTCCTGACCGGTGCCTTCTTCTTCCAGACATACGTCACCCGCTCCGCGCGCCTGTTCTTCTGGTTCCGCATCGGATTCCTCACCCTGACGCTGGTGTTCCTCGGCTGGTACGCAAACGCGCAGCTGTCGATCGTCAACCTGATGGCGCTCCTCAACGCGTTCGCCACCGGGTTCACGTGGGACACCTTCCTGCTTGATCCGCTGACCTTCATCCTCTGGTTCTCGGTCGCGGCCGCGCTCTTGTTCTGGGGCCGCGGCGCCTATTGCGGGTGGCTGTGCCCGTTCGGCGCGCTGCAGGAGCTGACCAACCGCATCGCCAAGCTGGTGCGCATCCCGCAGTGGACGGTGCCCTGGGGCCTGCACGAACGGCTCTGGGCGGTCAAGTACATGATCTTCCTGGGCCTCTTCGGAGTTTCGCTCGCCTCCGTCGGCACCGCCGAACACCTCGCCGAGGTCGAGCCGTTCAAGACCGCGATCATCCTGAAGTTCGACCGCGCCTGGCCGTTCGTCGTCTATGCGCTGGTGCTGCTCGGCATCGGGCTGTTCGTCGAGCGCTTCTACTGCCGCTACCTCTGCCCGCTGGGAGCCGCGCTCGCCATCCCCGCCCGCCTGCGGATGTTCGACTGGCTGAAGCGCTACGCCGAGTGCGGTCGGCCCTGCCAGACCTGTGCCAACGAATGCATGGTCCAAGCGATCCACCCCACCGGCGAGATCAACCCGAACGAGTGCCACAACTGCCTGCACTGCCAGGTGCTCTACCAGAGCGAAGCAAAGTGCCCGGTCGTGATCCTGAAGAAGAAGAAGCGCGAGGCCTTCGCCAAGCGCAACACCACTTCGGACGCGGCGATCAGCCGAATCCTCGAGAAATCGTCTTAAGGGAAAAGGAGAAGCAAATGCCTGCCGATACCGACAGACTGAGCATGAGCCGCCGTGGACTGCTCACGGGTCCGGCGAAGCTGGCGCTGGTCGCTGGCGCGGCCGCCGGGGGCGCGGGAGCATTGCTCTCCGGCTCCGAGCCCGCCACGGCCGCCGGCGCCGAGCTGAAGCCTGGCGAACTCGATGAGTATTACGGCTTCTGGTCGTCCGGCCAGACCGGCGAATTGCGCATCCTCGGCGTCCCCTCGATGCGTGAACTGATGCGCATACCCGTCTTCAACCGCTGCTCGGCGACGGGCTGGGGCCAGACCAATGAATCGCTGAAGATCCTGACCGAGGGGCTTTCGGACAAGACCAAGAAGTTCCTGGCCGCCAACGGCAAGGTCACTCACGACAACGGCGACCTGCACCACGTCCACATGTCCTTCACCGAGGGCAAGTACGACGGCCGCTACCTGTTCATGAACGACAAGGCCAACACCCGCGTCGCGCGGGTGCGCTGCGACGTCATGAAGCCCGACAAGATCATCGAGATCCCGAATGCCAAGGCCATCCACGGCATGCGTCCGCAGAAGTGGCCTCGGACCAACTACGTCTTCGCCAATGGCGAGGACGAGGGCCCGATGATCAATGACGGCAAGATCCTCAACGATCCGGAGAAGTACGTGAACTTCTTCACCGCCATCGACGCCGACAAGATGGAGGTCGCCTGGCAGGTGATCGTCTCCGGCAACCTCGACAACTGCGACGCGGACTATGACGGGAAGTACGCATTCTCGACCAGCTACAACTCCGAGATGGGGATGACGCTGGCCGATATGACGGCCTCGGAGATGGACCACGTGGTGGTCTTCAACATTGCCGAGATCGAGCGTGGCATCGCCGAGGGCGATTTCGAGGAGCTCAACGGCGTCAAGGTCATCGACGGGCGCAAGGGCTCGAACAAGAAGTACACGCGCTACGTCCCGATCGCCAACAACCCGCACGGCTGCAACATGGCGCCGGACCGCAAGCACCTGTGCATCGGCGGCAAGCTGTCGCCGACGGTGGCGGTGATCGACGTCACCAAGCTGGACGCCGTCTTCGACGAGGATGCCGATCCGCGCTCGGCCGTCGTCGCCGAGCCGGAACTGGGCCTCGGGCCGCTCCACACCGCCTTCGACGGCGAGGGCAACGCCTTCACCACGCTGTTCCTCGACAGCCAGGTGGCCAAGTGGAACATCGAGAAGGCGATCCGCGCCTACAACGGCGAGAATGTCGACCCGATTATCTCCAAGGTCGACGTCCACTACCAGCCCGGCCACAACTCGACCACCATGGGCGAAACGCTGGACGCCGACGGCAAGTGGCTGATCTCGATGAACAAGTTCTCGAAGGACCGCTTCCTCAATGTCGGTCCGCTGAAGCCCGAGAACGAGCAGCTGATCGCGCTCGACGGCGACAGCATGACGATCGTCCACGAC
>JAEYRQ010000285.1 GCA_023435545.1 Pseudomonadota bacterium
CCCCCTCCCCCCCTCACGGCCCCCGCGAGGGGGTTGACGCGAAGCGCACCGCCGCGTCGGCGGCGCGGAACAGCGCGCGCGCCTTGTTGATGCACTCGCGCTGCTCACTCTCGGGCACCGAGTCCGCGACGGTCCCGGCGCCGGCCTGGACGTACATGCGCCCGTCCTTGACCACCGCTGTGCGCAGCACGATGCAGGTATCCATGTCGCCGTCGGCGGAGAAATATCCGACGCAGCCGGCATAGATCCCGCGCTTCTCCTTCTCCAGTTCGTCGATGATCTGCATCGCCCGAACCTTCGGAGCCCCGGATACGGTGCCCGCCGGGAAGCCCGCGATCAGCGCATCAATCGCGTCGCGGGCGGGATCGATCTCGCCCTCGACGTTGGAGACGATGTGCATGACCTGGCTGTAGAATTCGAGGAAGAACTTGTCGGTCACCTTGACCGTGCCGATCCGCGAGACGCGGCCGACGTCGTTGCGACCGAGATCGAGCAGCATCAGATGCTCGGCCCGCTCCTTGGGATCGGCCAGCAGTTCATCCGCCATCGCCTTGTCCTCGGTCGGCGTGGCGCCGCGCGGGCGCGTGCCGGCGATCGGCCGGATCGTCACCGTCTTCTCGCGGAGCCTGACCAGGATCTCAGGGCTCGATCCCACCACCGCGAAGTCGCGGAAGTTGAGGAAGAAAAGGAACGGGGCTGGATTGATCCTTCTCAGCGCCCGGTAGAGCGCGAAGGGTGGCAGCGTGAACGGCGCCTCGAAACGCTGGCTCAGCACCACCTGGAAGATGTCGCCGGCGGCGATGTAGTCCTTCGCCCTCAGCACCATCTCCTTGTATTCGTCCGGCGAGGTGTTGGAGACCGGTGCGCGGCCGATGATGTCATCGGCATCCGCCATCGGCGCCTTGCCGACCGGCCGGTCGAGACCGGCGGTAACCTCGTCGATGCGCTCCAGCGCTTTTTCATAGGCGGCCTTCGCCGACACGGAGGCGCTCGGACGGACCGGGGTGACGACCGTCACCTCGTCCTTCACCGAGTCGAACACGACCATCAGCGTCGGGCGCACGAAGATCGCATCTGGCAGACCGAGCGGGTCTGGTTTCTCGGCCGGAAGGTGCTCCATCAGCCGGACCGTGTCGTAACCCATATAGCCGAACACGCCCGCCGACATCGGCGGCAGCCCCTCCGGCAGGTCGACGCGTGCATCGTTGATCAGGCGCCGCAGCGCCGCCAGCGTCGGCTCTGGGCAGGGCTCGAACGCGTCCGGCTCGTCCTCGGGTCGGCGGTTGATCTCCGCGTCGTTGCCACGCGCGCGGAAAACGAGGTCGGGGGCCAGTCCGATTATCGAGTAGCGACCGCGCACGGCACCGCCCTCGACGGATTCCAGCAGGATGCTGTTGGGCCGCCCACCGGCGATCTTCAGCATGGCGGAGACCGGCGTTTCCAGATCCGCAACCAGACGCGTCCACACCACCTGCGGTGCGCCGAGCCGGTAGCGTTCCTCGAAGGTGTCGTAACCCGGCTCGACTGTCGACACGCTTGCCGCCCCGCTCAGAACTCGTCGGTCTCGCCCAGGGCCAGTCGCAGCGCCTGCTGATTGACCGATCGGCCAAGCGACGTCTCGAGCTGCTGCAGATACTGGTCGATGATGTCGTTTGAGATGCCGTTGGCGATGTTGGCGGCCAGAGCCTCGTCCTGTTCAGCGGCGGCAGGCACGTCGATGCCCGTCACCCGGAACACCACCCGCGACGGGCTGCGCGCCGATACCGTCTCGGCGACCTGCCCCTGCGGGGTCGTGAACAGGAGTTGCACCGCGGCCGTTCCGAAGGATCCGTCGATCTGTGCTCGGGTGATCGGGCCAACCAGACCCGGCGTCGCGCCGATTTCGCCAGCGACGTCAAAGAAACTGGCGCCACCGCGAATGCGCTCCGCGATCTCGCGGGCCTTTGCCGCCACGGCCGCCTCGGTACGATCCTGTCTCCAGGCTTCGGCGACCTGGTCGCGCGCCTCGTCGAAGGTGCGCTCGCGTCCGGGAATGATCTCGACCACGTCGAACCACGTCCAGTCGTCGAATGCGCCCTCGACGGGATCGGCCTCGACGCCGACATCCGTGCCGAACGCTTCGGCCAGCACCGTCTCGGCATCGTCGAGTTCGACCTGTTCGCCCTCGGGAGTCATTCCCTGGCGATCGACCGCCGCGAATTCGAGATAGGTCAGTCCATGCTTCTGGGCGATCTCGGCCAGGGTCATGCCGGCCGCACGGTCGTCCTCGATCGCGTCGTAGAGATCGAGCATCTGGCCACCGGCGCGGTCGAGCGCGATCTCCTGCCGGATCGCATCACGCAGCTCGTCGAACGTGGGCTGGTCGCCTTCCTCGATGGACGTCACGCGCACGAGCGCCGGACCGAACGTCCCGTCCACCACGCCGCTTATGGTGTCGACCTCCAGTGCAAAGGCGGCTTCCGCGATGCCGCGGTCGAGCACTTCACGGCGGCTGAGCGTGCCGAGCACACGGTCCTGCTCGCTGACACCGGCCTCCGCCGCCACCTCCTCGAAGCTTCGGCCCGCCTCGAGCGCCCGCTGCGCCTCCTCGGCCGCCGACCTGTTCGGGAAGACGATGCGCTCGATGGTACGCACCTCGGGCGCCCCGAAGCGGTCGGGGTCGCGATCGTAGCTCGCCCGGATATCCTCCTCGCTGACTTCGACCGCCGAGGACAGATCGGCCGGTCCGGCGTGCAGAAGGGCAACGCGGCGATATTCCGGCGCTCGGAAGTCCGGCTTGTTCTCCTCGAAGAAGTTCCTGAGATCCTCTTCGGTCGGATCCGCGACCGGGTCGATCATCGCCGGCGCGACAATGAGGTACTCGGCAGAGCGCCGCTCGTTGCGGTAGCGGTCGACGGCCCGCTCCAGCACGGAGGGCGGCTGCACGCCGCCGCCGACCGCGTCTGCGATCATCTGGCGCAGGAGCCGGCGCCGCTGCTCGGCGACATAGAGGCCTTCGGTATAGCCTGCCGACCGCAGCACCTGCTCGAAATAGCTTCTGTCGAACTGGCCGCCAGGCGCCTGGAACGACGGGTCGGCTCGGATCGACTCCGCCACGACCTCGTCGGTCAGCCCGAGCCCGCGGCTGCGGGCCTCGTCGTCGAGCGCGGCTTCGGCCATCAGCCGGCCGAGCACGCGGCCGTCGAGACCGATCGCCCGGGCCTGGTCCATCGTCAGGTAGGAGCCGAACTGCCGGGAGGCCTGCTGTATCTCCCGCTGCAGGGCCGAACGGTACTGCTCGACGGTGATCTCGGTCTTCCCGACGCGGGCCACGTCGTCGCCGCGATAGCCGGTGAAGATGTCGGCGACGCCCCATACGGCGAAGCTGATCACCAGGAGGCCGATCAGAGCCTTCGCGACCCAGCCGCTGGCCCGCTTGCGGAGTGCTTCCAACATGTCGACAGGCTTCCGTAGTGTCCTTGGCGTCGTCCTGAGGACCGTCACCGGTCCGGGGGCGCGCATCTTAGGAATCGCCCTCCTGCCGGGCAAGCGCCCGTGGAGGTCGCATCCGCGCAAATGCGCTTCGCGGGAACACTTACAGCCGGCGGCGGCGCTTGGATAGTGTTTCGGGCAGTATCATGGGGTGGAACGACACGTGGAGATCTGGCGGATGGCCAAGGTGAGCATACTGAGCTGGTCGGAGATCCCCTCCGTTGTCGAGGCCCGCGACGGGGAGGGCCGTCACAAGGTGGAACTGAGCGCGCGCTTCCAGGAGCTGATCGACATGGCGGCGATGCGCCGCGGCCTTGCCGGCACCGACGCCTATCTCGAAGCCTGGCGGCGCGGCCGCCCCGCCGAGCGTCCCGGCTCCGCGAGGGAGGCCGCCGAGGCCGTGGCCGCCGACCTCGAGCAGCGATTCGAGGACTTCCGGACGGGCGTCATCGCGTCGTTCGGATCCTGAGCCGCCAGTGGATGATCCAGCCGTGCCGGACTCCCATGGTCTTGTTTCGACCTGGCGCCTCGATGCGATCGCGGTGGATGCCGAGCGCATCCTGCGCGTCCACCGGTACCGCGATCCCAATCGTATCCGCCCGGTCATACGTCGCATCGCCGAGCGCGCGGCGGCAGACATCTCGGTCCTGGCGCATCCGGAAGCCCGCTACCGGCGGATACGTATCCTCAGCAACGAGGCGGGCATACTCGACCTCGAGGGTGGAGCCAGATTCACCTGCGCCGCCTTCCCGCGCCTGCTTGCAGGCTGCGGCGAGGTGGTGGTGTTCGTGCTGACGCTCGGGCCGGGGCTCGACGAGGCGGTGGCGGCGCGGATCGCCGCCGACGAGCCTGTGGATGCGCTGTTTCTGGAGGCCGCCGGCTGGCTCGCGGTCGAGCGTGCGACACGCAGGCTCGCGGCCGAAATCAACGCCGCGATCGCCGCGGAGGGGCTGGGCGTCACCTTCCGCATGGGCCCCGGCTACGACTACCGGCTCGACAGCGGCGAGCGCGAGCGGTGGGAGCTCGATCAGCAGGCCGTGCTGTTCTCAGTGTTCGGCGATGCCTCTCTCCCGATTGAACTCCTGGAGAGCTCGGTCATGCAGCCGAAGATGTCGCGATCCGGCCTGTTCGGGATCACCAACCGCCGCTGAAGCGGTTCGCCCGGCTGGCGACAGCTGCTATCTGGGTCCGGACTTCAT
>JAEYRQ010000307.1 GCA_023435545.1 Pseudomonadota bacterium
TACCGCGATGCCGCCCTCCACCGCCGATAGCGTTTCGGCTGGCGAGGCTGCGGAAGCCCCCGGGGCCGCGACCGGGGACGGCGAGACGCCGCCAGCGGCGGGCGGTGAAACCGCAAGTGCCTCCGGAGAGGAACCGGCGACCGATGCGGCCGGAGCGGAGGCTGAGCCATCTGCCGCGCCCGGTACCGCGACGGCCGCCGCTCCTGCCGACGAGCCGGCGCCGCAGCCCGTTGCCGAGGCGCCTGACGTTGCCACCGGGCAGGAGGCTGCGGGCCAGGACGAAATCGGACGGCAGGCGGATGCGGCGACAGGGTCACGGCCAGACGACGGTTCCGACGCCGAGGTCGCCGCCGCTCCCACCGAAGCACCGGCGCCGCCAGCGCCTTCGACGCAAGGTGGTCCGGACGCGCAGGTGAGCATCGAGACCGTCGAGGTCGAGGAGCCCTCCACACTGATGCTCAGCGGTCGTGCCGACGAGGGCGCATCCGTTCGCATCTATCTGAACAACGAGCGTCTCGCCGACCTTCAGGCAGGGGCAGGAGGGCGTTGGGGCGGGACGCTTCAGCGAGAGATCCCGCCGGGACGCTACGAGGTGCGCGCCGACCTGGTCGATCCGCAGGGAGAGGTGGTCGCCCGCGCCGAGGTGCGCTTCGACCGGGTGCAGGTCGCGCTCGAAGAGGAGGCTGGCGAACAGGCGGCCTCGGAGCCGGCCAGCGACGGATCGGGCATCACCATCGTGGCGCGCGGCGATCAGGCCGGGCAGGTGGCTTTCTCCGGCCAGCCGGGTGCCTCCGGGCAGAGCTCGGTGATCCTGATCAGCCGTGGCGACAACCTCTGGCGCATCGCCCGCAAGATCTACGGGAAGGGCGTCCGCCATACGGTGATCTACGAGGCGAACAAGAACCAGATCCGCAATCCGCATCGCATCTATCCGGGGCAGGTCTTCACGATCCCCGTCCTGGAGGACGACGAAGCCGGCCCGAACGGCTGACCCGCGCCAATCCGACGCCGTGGTGGCCGCTCCCCGAGCTGCCGCTTCCCCCGACATGGCGAATACCTCAATGAGCGACAGCGCAGCAACAGCAACCGCACGGGCGCGCCGCATCGATGCCGAGGCCTCTACCTTCGGCACGCTGCGCGACCTGTGGCCCTACATCTGGCCGAATGACCGGCCGGACCTGAAGCTGCGTGCGCTGGTGGCTCTCGCGCTGCTGTTGGCGGCGAAGGTGGTGACGGTGCTCGTCCCATACTTCTACAAGTGGGCCGTCGATGCGCTGAACGATCCGGCGGACTTTGGCGCCCAGGTGCCTGATGCGCTGAAGTTTGCGGCGGTGCCGCTGGCCCTCGTCGTCGCCTACGGTGTCGCGCGGGTGGCAATGGCCGGCTTCACGCAGGCGCGCGATGCGCTGTTCGCCAAGGTCGGCCAGCATGCCGTGCGCGAGCTTGCCTTCATGACCTTCGAGCACATGCACCGCCTGTCGCTGCGCTTCCACCTGGAGCGCCGCACCGGCGGCCTGAGCCGCATCATCGAGCGCGGCACCAAGGGCATCGAGGAGATCGTCCGCCTTGCGATCCTGTCGCTGATCCCGACCATCGTCGAGTTCGCGCTGGTCGCGCTGGTCGTCGCCTGGCAGTTCAACCTCGATTACGTCTGGGTGCTGCTGGCGATGATCGCCGCCTATCTCGGGTTCACCGTCTGGGCGAGCAACCGACGCATCGCCATCCGCCGCGTCATGAACGAATCTGACAACGACGCGAGCTTCAAGGCTGTCGACAGCCTCCTTAACTACGAGACCGTCAAGTATTTCGGCAACGAGCGGATGGAGGCCGAGCGCTACGACCGGTCGATGGCCCGCTACGAGACCGCCGCGATCCGCACCTGGACCTCACTCGCCGTCCTGAACCTCGGACAGGCGGTGATCTTCACCATCGGCATGACCGCCTGCATGCTGATGTCGGCTTCCGCCGTGATGGCGGGCACCCAGAGCGTCGGCGATTTCGTGATGATCAACGCGCTGCTGATCCAGCTCTACATGCCGCTGAACTTCCTCGGTACGCTCTACCGGGAGATGAAGCAGGGCCTGGTCGACATCGAGACGATGTTCGGCCTCCTTGAGCAGGATCCCGAGGTCCGCGACCGGCCTGAGGCAAAGCCGCTCGCTGTCGGCGAGGGCACGGTGCGGTTCGAGGATGTTCGGTTCAACTACAGCCCGGACCGACCGATCCTGCACGGCATCAGCTTCGAGGTGCCGGCAGGGCGCACGGTCGCGATCGTCGGACCGAGCGGGGCAGGCAAGTCCACCATTTCCCGCATCCTGTTCCGATTCTACGACATCGCCGGCGGACGGGTGACGATCGACGGCCAGGATATCCGCGAGGTGACGCAGGATTCGCTGCGCCGGGCGATCGGCATGGTCCCCCAGGACACGGTGCTGTTCAACGACACCATCCTCTACAACATCCGCTACGGCCGCCCCGACTCGACCCGCGAGGAGGTGGAGGAGGCCGCTCGGCTCGCCCAGATCGATGCCTTCATCCGCCTGCTTCCCGATGGCTACGACACCGAAGTCGGCGAGCGTGGGCTCAAGCTGTCCGGCGGGGAAAAGCAGCGCGTCGCCATCGCGCGCACGATCCTGAAGGCGCCGCCGATCCTGATCCTGGACGAGGCCACCTCGGCGCTCGACACCCACACCGAGAAGGAGATCCAGGCAGCGCTCGGCGTCGTATCGCGCGGCCGCACGACGCTGATGATCGCACACCGGCTCTCGACGGTGGTCGATGCGGACGAGATCATCGTTCTGGAGAAGGGGCGAATTGTAGAGAAGGGCCACCACGCCGACCTCCTGGCCAAGGGCGGCGTCTATGCCGGAAGGTGCAACCGCCAGCGCGAGGCCGCTGAGGCGGCCGAACGCCTCAAGCGAACCGTGGACGAGGATGCCGAGGGCTATCTAGACTTGAACCGCAGGAAGGCCGGCGAGGACGACACCGGTTCGGGAGCAGGGGAATGATTGGTTCGCTGACATCGAGCATCCGCAAGACCATCGTGCCGATCCACCGGGAGGCCCGGCCGTTCCTGCTCATCTGCGCGGGCGCGGCCGTCATCCTTTTCCTGCTGTCGTCGCCCTTCGCCTGGCTGGCGGTGCTGCTCGGGCTCTGGGTGGCCTATTTTTTCCGCGATCCCGCCCGCGTCACCCCCGTTGCGCCGGGCCTGGTGGTCAGCGGCGCCGACGGACGCGTGTCCTCCGTCGCGGACGCTGTGCCGCCGCCGGAACTCGGTCTCGGCGACCGGCCCTTGCCGCGCGTCTCGGTGTTCATGAACGTCTTCAATGTTCACGTGAACCGTACGCCGGTATCGGGCCGCATCGAGAAGATCGCCTACCGCCCGGGTGCGTTCCTCAACGCCGATCTTGACAAGGCGAGCGAGGACAACGAGCGCAACGGCTTTCGCATCGAGACCGATTCCGGGGCGACCATCGGCGTGGTCCAGATCGCCGGCCTCGTCGCCCGCCGCATCGTCTGCTTCGTCCGGGAGGGCGAGGTCGTTGTCGCCGGCGACCGCATCGGCCTGATCCGCTTCGGCAGCCGCGTCGACCATTACCTGCCGGCGGGAACGCGCCCGCTCGTGACCGTCGGACAGACCGCGATTGCGGGAGAAACGGTCATTGCCGACCTCGGCGCCGACCGCGCCGGATCGGTGGAACGGACCTATCGGGTGTCCTGAGCCGTCCGATTGCGGTGTCGGAATGCCGCCGACTGGGCTAATAGGTCGAAAGCGCGCGGCCGGTTGAGGCCGTGCCAGGCGACCGAGGAGTACCGGACCCGCAATGTCGATGCCGTTCCCGCCCTTCGAGCCCGATGCCCCGGCCAACCGCCGGCGTATCCGCCGGGTGCCGCTCAGGATGCTGCTCCCCAGCATGCTGACGCTGCTGGCGCTGTGCAGCGGGCTGACCTCGATCCGCATGAGCTTCGAGGGGCGGTTCGAGATTGCCATTGCCGCGATCGTGCTTGCCGCCATCCTCGATGCTCTCGACGGCCGCGTAGCCCGCTTCCTGAAGTCGACCTCGCGCTTCGGCGCCGAACTGGATTCGCTCGCCGATTTCGTCAATTTCGGCGTGGCGCCGGCAATCCTGCTGTATGCCTGGGTGCTGGACGGGCTCGGCAATATCGGCTGGATCGCCGGGCTGGTCTTCGCCGTCTGCGCCGCCCTCAGGCTCGCCCGCTTCAATGTCCAGCTGGACGATCCCGATAGGCCCGCCTGGGCGGGGGACTTTTTCACCGGCGTGCCCGCTCCGGCCGGCGCGCTGACCGTATTGCTGCCGGTCTACCTGCATCTCTCAGGTATGCCGACCTTCGAGGCCGGCGCGCCCGTGGTGCTGGTCTACGAACTGGCGATCGCCTTCCTCATGGTCAGCCGCCTGCCGACCTTCTCCGGCAAGCGGATCGGCGAGCGCATCCCGCGCGAGCTGGTGCTGCCGGTGTTCATGGGCGTGGTGCTGTTCGTCGCGGTGCTGATCGCCTTCCCTTGGCAGACCCTGACGGCCTCGACGCTCGCCTATCTCGCCGCGCTGCCTTTCGCCTATACCGCCTACCGCAAACGCACGGCGGCGCATGCGGCGGAGCAGAAGGAGGAAGCGGACGCGCAGGAGGGCGCGGCGGGCGAATAGCACGCCCCCATTCTACGTCATCCCGGCCGGAGCGCCGTGGGCGCGCAGAGCCGGGATCGGGGCGCGATTGGCGGCGCTCGTTTGCCCTCCCGATCCCGGATCGGCCTGGAGGCCGTCCGGGATGACGGGGGCATAAGTTCGGCGTCAGCCCGTCCCTACTCCGCCGCCTGCGGCAGGGCAGGGCGTGCCGGCGGCGGGGTATCGGCTTCCATCTCGCCGCCGTCCTGTTCGCCACCTCGGCGCCGGCCGCGCCAGGCCCGCCAGCGGTCGCGCCAGACGGTCGGCATGGCCAGCATGGTCGGGATGACGATCAGCGTCAGCAGCGTCGAGAAGCCGAGCCCGAAGATCACCGCGGTCGACAGCTGCACCCACCAGATCGACGTGATGCCGCCGACATGGATGCTCGGCGCGAAGAAGTCGAAGTTGATCTGGAGGGCCATCGGGATCAGACCCATGATCGTGGTGATCGTGGTGAGCAGGATCGGCCTGAGGCGCTGGGCGCACGAGCGCAGCACCGCGTCGAGGCCGGGCAGGCCGGAATCGCGCATGCGGTTGTAGGTATCGATCAGCACGATGGCGTTGTTGACGACGATGCCCGCCAGCGCCACCACGCCGGTGCCGGTCATGATGACGGAGAACTTCTGGCCGGTGACCAGCATCCCGATCAGCACGCCGCCGACAGA
>JAEYRQ010000329.1 GCA_023435545.1 Pseudomonadota bacterium
GTATAGAGCGGGATGACGTGGTCGCCCTTCCTGACGCTCTTCACCCCCGGCCCCACATCGACGACGACGCCCGCGCCCTCATGCCCCAGGATCGCCGGGAACAGCCCCTCCGGATCGGCGCCGGACAGGGTGAACTCGTCGGTGTGGCAGATGCCGGTCGCCTTGATCTCGACCAGCACCTCGCCCTCCCGCGGGCCCTCCAGGTCGACCTCGACGATCTCGAGCGGCTTCCCCGCCTCGAAGGCGACCGCGGCACGGGTTTTCATGCGAGAACTCCTCAGGGATTGTCGTTTGCGGCGGGCACTTTGCCCGTTGGAAGCCGTACAGGGCAAGGGCAGCCGATGCTCAGGAGGGAATTCGCTCGTACACCACGAACGTCATCGCCGCCGTATCCCCCTCGCCCTGCACCGGCCCCTCGCGGGAGCTTTCCCGCCAGACTGCCGGATCGATCGCGGGGAACACCGTGTCACCCTCGGGCCGGAGCGCGATCTCGGTGATGTAGAGCCGCTGCGCGCGGCCGATGGTCTCGGCATAGAGCTGGCCGCCGCCTATGACGAAGACCTCGTCCACCCCCCGCGCCCTGGCGAAGCCCTCGGCCAGCATCTCCGCCTCGTCCAGCGAATAGGCCGTGTGCACCTGTGCGGGATCGAACTCCGCGCTGCGCGTCACCACGATGTTGTCCCGGCCGGGCAGCGGGCGGCCGATGGAATTATAGGTCCTGCGGCCCATTATGACAGGCTTGCCCATGGTGACCGCCTTGAAGTGCTTCAGGTCCGAAGGCAGCCGCCAGGGCATGTCGTTGTCGCGGCCGATGACGCCGTTCTCGGCGACGGCTGCGATCAGACAGAGTCGGGGCGCGGTCATGCGGTGCCCTCCGCCAATGCCTCCAGCGCCTCGCCGGTGAGCCGGAACACGGTCCACTCGTCCATCGGCCGGGCGCCCAGCGATTTGTACACCGCAATCGCCGGCTCGTTCCAGTCGAGCACCCACCATTCCAGCCGCCCGAGCCCCTCGGCGATGCAGCGCCGGGAGAGGTTCGCCAGCAGCGCCTTGCCGGCGCCCAGACCGCGATGCTCCGGACGGACGAACAGGTCCTCCAGGTAGATCCCGTGGCGACCCCGGAAGGTGGAGAAGTTGTAGAACCACAGCGCGAAGCCGATCGGCTCGCCGTCGCGCTCGGCGATGTCGCAGAAGGCGCGCGGGTTCTCGCCGAACAGCGCCGCCTCGATCGCGGCCTCGTCCGCCTCGACCTCGTGCGCCAGCTTCTCGTAAGCGGCGAGCTCGCGGATGAAGCCGAGCACCAGCCCGGCCTCGCCCGGCCGGGCGGGGCGGATGCTGAGGGTCATCGCCCGCGCCTGCCGGTCACACCGCCACCTCCGCCTTGATGTGCGGATGCGGATCGTAGCCTTCGAGCGCGAAATCCTCGTAGACGAAGCCGAAGATGTCGGTGACTGCCGGGTTGATCAGCATCCGCGGCAGCCGGCGCGGCTGGCGGGTGAGTTGCAGGCGGGCCTGCTCGAGGTGGTTGGAATAGAGATGCGCGTCGCCCAGGGTGTGGATGAACTCCCCGGGCTTGAGAGCCGTCACCTGCGCCACCATCAGCGTCAGCAGCGCGTAAGAGGCGATGTTGAACGGCACGCCGAGGAAGATGTCGGCCGAGCGCTGGTAGAGCTGGCAGGACAGCCTGCCCTCGGCCACCCAGAACTGGAACAGGCAGTGGCAGGGCGGCAGCGCCATGCGCTCGACATCGGCCGGGTTCCAGGCGGTGACGATCAGCCGGCGTGAATCGGGATTTGCACGGATCTGTGCAACCACCTGTGAAATCTGGTCGATCGTGCCGCCGTCGCGCGCCGGCCAGGAGCGCCACTGATGGCCGTAAACCGGGCCGAGATCACCCGTCTCGTCCGCCCACTCGTCCCAGATACTGACGCCGTTCTGCTTCAGGTAGGCGATGTTGGTGTCGCCCTTCAGGAACCACAGCAGTTCGTGCACGATCGACTTCAGGTGCAGCTTCTTGGTGGTCAGCATCGGGAAGCCGTCGCTGAGGTCGTAGCGGCTCTGGTGGCCGAAGACGCTGAGCGTCCCCGTGCCCGTCCGGTCGGACTTGCGAACCCCCGTCTCCAGGACGAGGCGCAGGAGGTCGTGATACTGGCGCATGGCGAATCCCTGACGGTGCCCGGTCAGTCTACAGACGCCCGTCCGATGGAGGAACGCCGCGGACGCGGGCGCGGGCGGGCGGTGGATAGTCCCAACCGACGGGGCGATTCCAAAGGAACGTATCGCTCCGAGTTGCGTTCAACCGGCATCCCCACCACGAGCGAGGCTATCGATGCGCGCCCACCACACCCTGTTCGTCGCCGCCCTGTCCCTCGGCCTGCTGGCCGGCCCGGCCCTGGCCGAAATCTCCGCAGAAGATGCCATTCGCATCGCGCAGGAGAACGGGGTTGCTTCGGTGACCGAGGTCGATCGCGACGACGGCAAGTGGGAGGTCGAGGGCCGCGATGCCGACGGCCGCGAGATCGAGGTCGATGTGGACGCGACATCCGGCGCGGTGCTCAAGGTCGAGCGCGACTGAGCGAGTTGAATCGGAATCTGAACCCGAGGCTCCTGAATCTGATTCTGAGGATGAGCGTGCCGGGCGACCGAAGCGCTGCATGAACCAGCCGTATCGGCGTCTCAGCCCGCCCGCCCAAGCGATTCGTCCGATTCGGCTTTCCGCCCGCGGTTCAGATCTTGCTGAAGTCGCCGCTTCGCCCTTCGCCGCCGGCAAACCGGGCAGCACCCTTCAGCCCTTCCGCCTCCAGCGAGGGCAGGCCGCCCCGGTACTCCGCCGCCAGCGCCTCGCCCATCGGCAGGCTCCACTGCCCGTGGGCTGACAGCCGGTCCGCCCGCATACACATCTGCGGGAAGCGGGCGATCTCATGGGCGAGGTCCTCTGCCGACTGCCGTGACATGCCCGGCGCGACCACCCTCTCGCACAGGCCGATGCGCAGCGCCTCCTCCGCCTCCACCTTGCGGCCGGTCAGGATCAGGTCGAGCGCTCGCCCCATCCCCACCAGGCGGGGAAGCCTGACCGTTCCCCCGTCGATCAGCGGCACGCCCCAGCGCCGGCAATAGACGCCGAGATAGGCATCCGTCTCCATGACCCTGAGGTCGCACCACAGCGCCAGCTCCATGCCGCCCGCGACCGCCGGGCCGGCGATCGCCGCGATCACCGGCTTCGAGAGTTGGAGGCGCGTCGGCCCCATCGGACCGCGAGCACCCGCCTCCGGATCCAGCTCCGCGATCTCCGGCGCGCCGGAAGCCGCATGCTTGAGGTCGTATCCTGCGCAGAAGGTCCCCCCAGCGCCCCAGAATACCGCGACCGAAGCGGTCTCGTCGGCGTCGAACAGCTCGAAGGCCGCCAGCAGCGCCTCCGCCGTTTCGGGATCGACCGCGTTGCGGGCGGTCGGTCGGTCTAGGATCACCG
>JAEYRQ010000451.1 GCA_023435545.1 Pseudomonadota bacterium
CGTCAAGGCCGCCCGAAATCCGGCGCTGTCGGCGGTGCATGGCAGGCTGCATGCCCGGATGAAGCGCATCCGCTTCCGCGGCAACGACGTGCCCGCCAACTGGGCTGCCGCCGTGGCGGATCACAACGAGATCATCGAGGCGCTGGAGCGGCGCGACGGCCCGGCGACGGCGGCGGCCCTGCAGCGCCATCTCGACAAGGCATGGGTGCGCCTGGCTGAAAGCCTCGGTATCGATCCGGGCACAATGCAGCCGCTCGGCCAACAGATAGGGGAGGATCAGGGACAATGACAGGCACCGTCGGGTTCATCGGGCTCGGGCTGATGGGCGAGGGCTTCACCCGCCGCCTCGTCGAGACCGGCCCCCGCCTCGTCGGCTACGACATCGACGCAGGGAAGCTCGCAGCGGCGGCCGCCGGGGGCGTCGAGGCCGCCGCTTCGCCGGCAGACGTCGCGCGGGCAGCCGACATGGTGCTGGTCTGCGTCATCAACACCCAGGCGGTGGAGGACGTGGCGACGAACATCGCCGGCGCCGGCCGGCTCGACGGCAAGGTGCTGGTCGATCATTCGACCACCGAGATCGCCGCCACCCACCGGATCGCCGCGATGCTGGACGAGCGCACCGGCATGGCCTTCGTCGACGCGCCGGTCTCCGGCGGGCCGGAAGCCGCTCTCAAGGGGACGCTGGCAATCATGGCGGGGGGAAGCGACGCGGCGATCGCGAAGATCACGCCCGTCGTCGAACTGCTCGGCAGCCTCACCCACATGGGCGGCGTCGGCACCGGCCAGGCGACCAAGCTTGTCAACCAGACGATCGTACTCACCAACTACTGCGTCATGGCCGAGGCACTGCGTCTGGCGCAGGCGCACGGCGTCGATGCCGCCCGCATTCCCGAGGCGCTGAAGGCGGGGCACGCCGGCTCCAACCTGCTTCCCGTGGCCTTCCAGCGGATGATCGCGGAGGATTTCGCCCCGCGCGGCTACACCCGCCAGGTGCTCAAGGACCTCGAGATGCTGCAGGCCGACGCCCGCGAGCATCATCTGGCGATGCCGATGGCCTCGCAGGCGCTGACCCTGTTCCGGCTGCTCTATGCCAGCGGCAAGTCGGAGCTCGACGGCATGGCGGTGGTGACGCTCTATCCCGGGGCCGAGAACCACTGATCGGGCCTGCGTCTGCCCGAATCTTGACCATTGCTTTTTCTGCGGCATGCAGCACTGTGAACCCCGGCAGCCGCCGGAGGGCGCGTTTCTGCACGCAGCCGCAACAGAGCGCGCACTCCGCGACAAGCGGTCCGTGGCAAGTGGCGGTTGAATAGGCGAGGACCTCGACAGCCCGCTGGCAGGGGGCGCGAAGTCGTTTCCGCCGATGATGGCTGCGAGGGGCCGGCGGTGCGCCGGGAGAGACGGGAACCTCTCCGCGCGCCAATCGCCGCCGGCTTTGGAACGGGAGGTTCGGAATGCGGGTCAGCTATTCGGCTGCGCAAGCCGCGCCAGCGGAGCGGAAGCGCTATTGGGACGTGGTGATCTCGCGCACCTATTTCCCGCTCGAGCTCAAGTTCCACGACACGCCCCGCTTCTCCGGTTCCGTCGACGCCTGGTCGCTCGGCGCGGTCTCCCTGTCGCGCAACGTCTCGGACGGCATGGTCTATCGCCGCCACGAGCGGCACCTCCTGCACGAGCGCGAGGAACACTACCTGATCACCATCCCCGAGCGCTCGGAGATCTGCTTCACCCAGGACGGCAAGGATGTGCGCTGCCGGCCGGGCGCCTTCCTGGTGGAGCGCAGCCACCTGCCCTACGAGTTCAGCTATGCCGACCCCAACGCGCTCTGGGTCCTGAAGGTGCCGGCGGCGACGCTGCGCGCCCGCATCGGCCATCCCGAGCGGCTCGCCACCCTCAGCTTCGACGCCACCCGCGGCATCGGCGCGCTGTTCGTCGACATGGTGCGGCTGGCAGCCCCCAGGCTCGACGAGATGGACGAGGCCGCACGCGGGCTCGCCGGCAAGCACATGGTGGAGCTCCTGGCGATGTCGGTGGAGGCCGACGACCGGGTGCTCGCGGGCGGATCGAGCCCCGTGCAGAGCGCTCACCTCCACCGGGCCGAGCGCTTCATCCGTGCGCATCTGGCGCGCAGCGACCTGACCCCGCAGGCGATCGCCGAGGGTTGCGGGATCTCGGTACGCTACCTGCACCAGCTGTTCGAGAGCCAGGGCGCCACCGTCAGCGAATGGGTCCGCCGCCAGCGGCTGATGATGTGCGACGAGGCGCTGTCCGACCCCAACTGCCGTCAGTCGATCTCCGACCTCGCCTATCAGTGGGGCTTCAGCGACCAGGCTCAGCTCAGTCGCCACTACAAGGCATTCTTCGGACGCACGCCGAGCGAAACCCGGGCGCTGACCCGCGCCGGGCTTCAGAGCGCGATGTCCGAGCCATAACCGCGCCGGCGGCCCGAGGGCCGTCCGGAGTTTCATCCTTCGGCGACCGAGGCAGGCCATCCCATGCGATGGCGCGGCCCCGGCCGGGCCGATCACTTGAGAGGAGAGGACGCTTGCAGAACCTGCGCGTTGCCGTCGATGTCGGTGGCACATTCACCGACATCTGCATCATGGACGAGACGACCGGTCTCATCCGCATCGAGAAGACCGCCTCATCCGCCGATCCGATCGACGGCATCATGGCCGGGGTCGACAAGGCGGGGATCGAGCTCGATAAGGTCGCGCTGTTCTCGCACGGCACCACGGTTGCGACCAACGCGCTGATCACCCGGCGGCTGCCGCGCACCGCCATGGTCTGCACCAAGGGATTCCGGGACGTCATCGAGATCCGCCGCGCCAACAAGGAGGATCTCTGGGACACCTACAAGGACGTGGTGAGGCCCTACGTGCCGCGCCGCGACCGGCTGGTCGTCGCCGAGCGCATCGACACCCAGGGCAACATCGTCACGCCGCTCGACGAGGCGGGGGCTCGCGAGGTCGGCCGCATCCTGAAGCGCCGCGGCGTGGCCGCCGTCGCCGTCTGCTTCATGAACGCTTACATGAACGGCGCCAACGAGCGGCGGATGAAGGAGATCCTGCAGGAGGAACTGCCCGGCGTGCCGGTGTCGATCTCCTCGGAGGTGATGCCCGAGATCTTCGAGCACGAGCGCTTCTCGACCACCGTCGCCAACGCAGCGCTGAGCCCCGTGGTGGTGAGCTACACCGCGCGCCTCGGCGAGCGGCTGAAGCAGGAGGGCTACGAGCGCGACCTGCTGCTGCTGCACACCGGCGGCGGCGTGATGACGCCCAACTCGGTCAAGGACTTCGCCGCGCGGCTCGCCGGCTCCGGCATCGCCGCGGGTGCCATCGCCAGCCGGCACATCGCCATGCTGTGCGGCTACAGGAACTCGATCGGCCTCGACATGGGCGGGACGTCCACCGACGTCTCGATGGCCTATGAGGGCAATCTGCGCGTCACCAAAGACTGGCACGTCGAATACGGCTATCCGATCCGCTTCTCCTCGATCGAGGTGCTGACCATCGGGGCGGGCGGCGGCTCGCTGGCCTGGACCGACGAGGCCGGGTCGCTGCGCAACGGCCCGCAGTCGGCCGGCGCCTATCCCGGCCCCGCCTGCTACGGCAACGGCAACACCCAGCCGACCAACACCGACGCCAACGTGGTGCTCGGCCGCCTCGGCACGAGTCTGGCCGGCGGCAAGATCACGCTCGATCCGGCGCTGGCGACTGCCGCCGTCGAGGAGGGCGTCGCCAGGCCGTTCGGGCTGGAGCTGCATGCTGCTGCCGACGCAATCATCCGCGTCGCCAACGCCAACATGTCGGATGCGGTCAGGCTGATCTCGATCAGCCGCGGCTACGACCCGCGCGACTTTGCGCTGGTGGCCTTCGGCGGCGCCGGCGCGCTGCACGGCGTGGCGATCGCGAAGGAGCTGTCGATCCCGGCGGTGATCGTGCCGCCCAATCCGGGCGTCACCTCGGCGCTCGGCTGCCGCTTGGGCGACATCCTGCCCGATTTCTCCGAGAGTTATCTGAGGCCTGCCGCCGAGGCCGATCCCGCCGACATCGAGGCCGCCTTCGCGCGGATCGAGAAGGAGGCCATCGACCGGCTGGCGCATGAGGGCGTTGCGGCCGGAGACGTCATCCTGCAGCGCTCGATCGACATGATGTACCAGGGCCAGTGGCGCTCGCTGGCGGTCACCGCGCCGAGCCCGATCACCTCGGTGCCGGCACTGATCGAGGAGTTCCACCGCGAGCACGCCCGCGAATACAACTTCCGCCGCGATGACGCGCCGGTCGGGCTGTTCCGGCTGAACCTGAAGGCGACCGGCCTGGTGCCGAAGGCCGAGCTGGCGGTGCACGAGCCGACCGGCAAGATTCCCGAACCGCACCACCGGCGCGAGGTCTGGTTCGACGCCGACAAGGGCCTCGACACCCCGGTCTACAACCGCGACGACCTGCCGGCCGGGCTCGACCTCGACGGCCCCGCCGTCGTCGAACAGGTCGACTCCACGGTGCTGATCCCGCCGGGGACCACCGCCCATGTCGACAAATATCTCAACATCATCATTCGCGTGAAGGACTGACCCGATGGCCGACAAGCCCGTTCTCGATCCCGTCACCTTCGAGGTCCTGAAGAACTCCTTCATCACCAGTGTCGACCAGATGGCGGAGCAGATCCTGAGGACCTGCTACTCCTTCGTGATCTACAACCGCGACTTCTCCAGCGCCCTCCACGACGCGCAGGGCAACTGCGCCGCCCAGGGCAACCAGGATATCGCGGTCCACGTCGGGACCCTGCATTTCACCTGCAAGGACACCATGAAGTTCTTCGAAGGCGACATGCATCCCGGCGACGTCTACGCCACCAACGATCCATATGCCGGCGGCACCCACTTCTCCGACGTACGCCTGATCCGTCCGATCTTCGCGGACGGCAAGATCATCGCCTTCAGCCAGTCGAACGGACACTGGTCGGACGTCGGGGGAAGCGTTCCCGGCTCCTTCGACGTCACCGCCCGCGAGATGTTCAAGGAAGGCCTGCGCATCACCCCGGTCCGGCTGTTCGACAAGGGCCGGTTCTGCAAGGACGTGGCGATGCTGATCGCCAACAACACCCGTGATCCGGCCTCCATTATCGGCGACATCCACGCCCAGGCCGAGGCGACCGCGGTGTGCGAGCGCGAGATCCTGCGCCTGGTCGGCAAGTACGGCCGCGAGACGGTGGAGACCGGGCTCGGCGCCGTGCAGGACTATGTCGAGCGTGCCATGCGCCAGCGCATCGCCGCACTGCCCGACGGCGAGTGGGAGACGCAGGACTTCATCGACCGTGACCCGGCCGGCGGCGAGGGGCTGATCCCGATCAAGGTGAAGCTCACCATCAAGGGCGACAGGGTGATCTACGACTTCACCGGCAGCCATCCGACGATCTCCTCGATCTACAACTCGGCGGCCGGCGCGACGTTCTCGGCGGTGGCGGCGGGCATGAAGACCTTCTTCCCCGACCTGCCGCTCAACAGCGGCTTCTACCGGGTGTTCGAGATCATCGCGCCGGAGGGTTCGATCGTCGACGCGAAGTGGCCGGTGGCGGTCACCGGCTTCCTGATGCCGTTTGAGAAGATCATGAACGCCATCTACGAGATGTGGTCGAACATCATCCCCGAACGGGCGATCGCCTGTGCCTTCAACCTCGAATACCTGCTCACCGGCGGGCTCGACGCCAGGCGCAAGGAGAAGCCGATCTTCATGTTCTACGACTGGCTGCCCGGCGGCTGGGGCGGGCGCAACGGCAAGGACGGCAGCAACGTCACCACCGCCTGCTTCGGCACCGGCCTGATGGCCCAGCCGGTGGAAGGCCAGGAGCGCGCCAACCCGATCCTGACCACGGAGTTCGAGATCCTCTGCGACTCTCCGGGACCCGGCAAATGGCGCGGCGGCGCCGGGGTGCGCAAGACCTCGGTGATGCTGGAGGCTGACAAGACGGTGATCTCCTACATCTGCGACCGCGAGCGGGCGATCGTCTGGGGGATCGAGGGCGGCCTGCCGTCGATGCCCCACGGGCTGAGCCTGAAGCGGGCGGACGCGGAGAGCGAGCAGTGGCTCGGCTCGGTGTTCTCGGACGTGCCGATCGGCACCGGCGACGAGTTCAGCCGTCCCACGGCGGGCGGCGGCGGCTTCGGCGACCCGCTGGAGCGCGATCCGGAACTGGTGCTGCAGGACGTGATCGACGACTACGTCTCGATCGAGCGGGCGGCGCGCGACTATGGCGTGGTGATCGAGGCGGTCGACCCGGAGATCTGCGAGTACCGGGTCGACCTGGCCGCGACCGAGGCCGAGCGCGCCTGCATCCGCGACCTCAGGGCGGGCTGGCTCGCCACCGACCCGGAGAAGGTCGCGCAGATGTACCGTGATGGCGAGATCGACACCTTCGACGTGGTGCGCCGCTACGCGGTGGTACTCGACTGGTACACGGGCGAATTGCTGCCGAAGTCGACGGCGCAGTTCCGCGAGATGTTCCACAAGCGCAGCGCCTCGAAGTGGGCGAAGGCCGCCACCGCGGCCTGACGCGCTGGCGGGACGAAGCATGGCGGGAGGGGAGGCAAAGTGAAGCTGAGCTGAGCTCGACCTCCCTCCGTCAAGCCGGGTACGCGGTCTCCCGCATCGACGGCCTCGAGGCGATCCTTCGCCACCAGTCGGCGAGGCCGGGATAGGCGCCGAGCATGTCGGGTCCTTCCCGGGCCATGAGGAAATAGTCGAGCATCGGCGCCAGATAGAGGTCGGCGAGGCTCAGGTCATCGCCGGCGAGCCAGTCGCGCTTCCCCTTCAGGTTCGTAATCGCCGCCAGGCAGGTTCGCGAGCGTTCGAGCGCCGATGCCACGCGCGCCTCGTCCGCCGCGACGCCGCGGGCCGGTTTCGACACGCGCTCGACATAGACGCCCCAGACGAGGTCGGGATAGGCGTAGCTGTCGGCGATGCCGATCAGCTGGTTGCAGCGGGCGCGCTCGCGGATGCCGGTCGGCTGAAGCCGCGGACCCGGGAACGCCTCGTCGACATAGCGGGCGATCGCGCCGGTCTCGTAGAGCGTGAAACCGTCATGCGCAAAGGCCGGGATCTTGCCGAAGGGATGCCGCAACAGGTGGTCGGCGGGAGGGCCGCCGTCGGCGAAGATGTCGACCGGCACGAGGTCGTACGCCACCCCCTTCTCGGCAAGCACCAGTCGCACGATCCGCACGTAGACGCTGTAGGGCGCGCCGAACAGGCGCGGCCTGTCGTTCACAGTCTCCATTGCGCAACGACCCTCGCCCGTCCACCCTACCCCGATCTGATCCGGTCCGCTCCGGCAGCCTGCGGCGGGCTTAGCCCGTCAATCCCGCACCAGCCTCCGGCCGAAGGTGGGTGCGACCTCCGGGATCGGCGGCATCTGCCAGGTGCCGGTGATCGGGATGCCGGTGTCGCGGTTGACCACCACGTCGAGCATGGTCGGGACGTTGGAGCGGATCGCCTCGGCATAGGCATCGGCGAACTGGTCGGGATGCTCGATGCGGATGCCGCGGCCGCCCATCGCCTCCGTCATCCGCACGAAGTCCGGATTCCAGAGCTCTCCGGTGCTCTCCCTGACGAAGCTGGTGCCGAGTTCGCGGCCGCCGAGATAGGCGCGCTGCAGGTCGCGGATGGTGCCGATCGCATAGTTGTTGAGCATCACCCAGACCGCCGGCAGCCCGTATTCGACGGCGGTCGCCACCGCATGCGGTGTCATCATGAATCCGCCGTCGCCGCACAGCGTTACGCAGGGGCTGTCCGGTCGGGCGAGCCGGGCGCCGAGCACGCCGCAGACGCCGAAGCCCATCGCCGCGAAGCCGCCCGCGGTCATGTGGTGGCCGGGCGTGCGCACCTCCCAGTATTGTTCGGACCAGACCTGGCAGTTGCCGACGTCGTCGACCATCACCGTGTCGGGCGGCGAGAGCC
>JAEYRQ010000452.1 GCA_023435545.1 Pseudomonadota bacterium
GGGTAGAGGATGCCGGTAAGCACCGCGACGAAGATCAGGAACGGCCAGAGCTTGACGCGCTCGGCCACGGCGCCGGAGACGATCGAGGCGGTCGCCGCGCAGAACACCATCTGGAAGAACCAGTCGGACGTCGCCGAGGCGTAGGTGATGTCCTCGTCGGCATGCTCGCCATGGCTGAACCAGGTGAACGAGCCGAGATACCCTCCGTCGACGCCGTCATACATGAGGTTGTAGCCGACGATCCAGAACATCAGGCCGGCGATCGAATACAGCGCGATGTTCTTCAGGCACTGCATCGAGGTGTTCTTGGCCCGCACCATGCCGGCCTCGAGCATCGCGAATCCGGCCGCCATGAACATCACCAGGAAGCCGCCCACCAGGAACAGCACGGTGTTGAAGACGAACTGGACCTCCTGCGGCACGCCGCCGGCCTCCACGGCCTCAACCACTTCCTCGGCGGCCTCGGTCGTGGTCTCGGCGGCCGTCTGGGCGAGCGCGGGCTCGTAGGCTGCCAGCGTCAGCGCCGAGACGGCGGCGACGCCATAGAAGAGTGTCTTGCGAGAAATCATGTCGTGTAGCCCCTTGGTGAGCTTGGTTCGGGCGATGCCGGTTGCCTCAGAGCGCATCGGCGTCGGTCTCGCCGGTGCGGATACGGACGGCGCGGTCGATGCCGTGGACGAAGATCTTGCCGTCGCCGATCTGGCCGGTGCGCGCCGCACCGGAGATGGCCTCGACGACCTTGTCCGTCTGGTCCGAGGGCACCACCACCTCGATCTTCAGCTTCGGCAGGAAGCTCACGGCGTACTCGGCGCCGCGGTAGATCTCGGTGTGCCCCTTCTGGCGCCCGTATCCCTTCACCTCGGTGACGGTGAGACCCTGCACCCCGATTGCGGTCAGTGCCTCGCGCACGTCATCCAGCTTGAAGGGCTTGATGATGGCCATAACGATCTTCATGTCGGCTCCCTGTCCTGTTCCGACCCGGATCCGGAACGGCTAGGTCCCGGACGCTGGCGACGGCCGCCGCCGCCATCCCTCGAGGCGGTTGCAGGCCGTTCGCTGCAGTGCAGAACAAATGTCGTGCCAGACTCGCGGCCGGTGCGCAGAGGCTTGAATCGACTGGATTTTCGGAAGGAGTGCCGGGAGCGGCACAAAATAGTGGCAGAGATTCTGCACACCTAATATGCAGAATCGCCTTGTTGCCTAGTTCTTCGGCAGGGACTATCGCGCCGGAATGGCGGTGGCCGACCTCGGAGGAGATCCGCGTCTATCGCTTGCCTCCCACCACCCGGATCAGTCCTTCCTGGGCGGTGGAGGCGACGAGGACGCCATCGCGGCTGAAGATGAGGCCCCGGTTGAAGCCGCGAGCGCCCTGCGTCGAGGGGCTGTCCTCGGCGTAGAGCAGCCAGTCGTCGCAGCGGAAGGGGCGATGGAACCACACGGCGTGGTCGAGGCTCGCGACCATCATGTCGTGCTGGAACACGCTGCGGCCATGCGCGACCAGCGAGGTATCGAGCAGCGTCATGTCGGAGGCATAGGCGAGGGCGCAGCGCTGGATCTCCGGCGAGTCGGGCAGCGGCGCGTTGGCCCGGAACCAGACGTACTGGTAAGGAACCTTCTTCGGGTTGCCGGCGAAACGCGACAGGTCCACCGGACGGAATTCGATCGGCCGCTCGCGCTCCCAGTACCGGCGGATCGCGTCGGGGATCGTGTCCGGGAACATCGCCTTCAGTTCTGCCTCTCCCGGCAGGTCTTCCGGCGGCGGCACGTCGGGCATCTCGAACTGGTGGTCGAGGCCGGGCTCCTCGATGTGGAAAGAGCACGACATTGAGAAGATCGCCTTGCCGTGCTGGATCGCGACGACCCGCCGCGTGGTGAAGCTGCCGCCGTCGCGGATTCGGTCGACCTCGTAGATGATCGGGACCTTGGGATCGCCTCCCAGCATGAAATAGCCATGCAGCGAATGGACGATCCGCTCGGGCTGCACAGTTCGCGAGGCGGCGACCAATGCCTGTCCGATGACCTGGCCGCCGTAGACGCGCTGCCAGCCGTCCTGGGGGCTGCGGCCGCGGAACAGGTTGTCCTCGAGCCTTTCGAGGTCGAGAATGGAGATCAGATCCTTCACCGCCTGGGACATCGGCCGACACCTCTTTCGTGTTCGCGCCGAACGTGACGGTGGCGGCGCACGCAAGTCAAGGCGGAGATCGGCATGGCAGCCCCCGACATCATCATCGCCGGCGCAGGCTTCGTCGGCAGGCTCCTGGCGCTGGCGATCGACCGGGCAAGCGGCGGCGGACTGTCCGTTCGTATCCTCGATGCCGCGCCAGCGGGCCGCGCGCCCGACGACATCCGCACCTACGCGATCGCCGCCGGCACGCGGCGCATGCTCGAGGAGTTGCAGCTGTGGGCGTCGCTCGCGCCGCTGGCAGAGCCGGCACGAGAGATGCGTATCGGCGACGGCCGTCTCGCCGACGCGGTCCGGCCAGTGCTGCTGACGCTGGCCGGCGAGGTGACGCCCGGCGAGGCCTTCGCCCATTTCGTCGACGGCCGCGATCTGCAGCGGTCGGTTGCGGAGGCCTGCGCGGCCTCCGGTATCGAGGTCGAGCACGGACGCCGGATCACGGCGATCGAGGCCGGTCTGCATGATGTGTCCATCCCCGGATTGGCGGATGGCGCCAGGCTCGTCGTCGGAGCCGACGGCGCCCGATCGGCAGTGCGCAAGGCCGCCGGCATCGCTACGGTGGGGTGGCCTTACCGGCAGGCGGCAATAATCACCATTGTCCGAAGAGAACTGCCGCACGAGGGAGTCGCGGTCCAGCACTTCCTGCCCGGCGGGCCGTTCGCTCTGCTGCCGTTGCCCGGTGACCGGTCCGGCATCGTCTGGACCGAGCGGCAGGAGGCGGCCGAGCGCCTCATCGCCCTTCCGCCCGAGCGTTTCGTGGAGGAACTGTGCCGGCGCGCGGGGCCCGAGGTGGGCGATCTCAAGGTCGAGGAGGCGCCGCGGCTCTATCCGCTGGAACTCGGGCTTGCGCGCGCCTTCGTCAAGCCCCGGATCGCTCTGGTCGGAGATGCCGCGCACCGCCTGCATCCGCTCGCCGGCCTCGGACTCAATCTGGGACTGCGCGACGTCGCCGCGCTGACCGAGGTTCTGGTCGAGGCGTCGCGCCGGGGCGAGGATATCGGTTCGATGGCCGTTCTGGAGCGCTACCAGCGCTGGCGCAGGTTCGACACTGTCGAGGTGGCCGCGGCTACCGAAGGGCTCAACCGCCTGTTCTCCAACGATCTGGGTCCGCTGCGGGTGATCCGCGACCTCGGTCTCGGCCTGGTCGACCGGATCGCGCCGCTGAAGCGGCGGCTCGTCCGCGAGGCTGCCGGGACTGATGGACGGCTGCCGCGGCTTATGCGGGGCGAGCCGGTCTGAGATCTATTCTTCAAGCGTCCTGAGATGGGCGATCAGGCTCTCGCGCTCCTCGTCGTTGGCCATGCCGGGAACCTCCATCGTGGTTCCGGGGACCGTGCGGTCCGGCCAGAACAGGAACTCGTCGAGAAGTTCCTCCGTCCACACCTCGTGCTCCGCGGCGAAGTCGCGCATGGCCTGGGAGTATTCGAAATCCGGGTCGCTGGCGATCGGCTGGCCCAGCATCCGCCCGATGCGGGGGCCGAGCGCGTCGGCGATGCTTTCCTCCGGCCGCTCGATGGCGTGGCAGGCATAGCACTGCACCAATGCCATGGCGCCGCGGTCCTCCTCGCTCTGGCCATACGTCGCGGATGGCATCGATATGGCGGCCAGCAGCATCGAGGCGGCCATGGCCGGCCCAAGGAAGCCGGTCGCTCCGGCGAGTATGCCGGAGCGACCGTGTATGGAGTTCAATCCGGGGAGTGCGGCGTCCACTACTGCTCCATGTTCAGCGCGACCTTCACCTGCTCCACCGTCTGCAGGCAGGCAGCCTCGTCACCCGCCTGCCCCTGCGACAGCGCATTGTTGAGAACGCCTGCCACCTGGTTTTTGTTCGCATCGTCGATGTTCGACTGCTGGACCTCCGCCCAGACCGCCTGCACTTCGTTGTTGCACTGCTCCTGAGCCAATGCGGGTGCGGCCGCTCCGAGAGCAAACAACGTCGCGAGCATGGTCCTGTACATCGGGTCGTCCTTTCGGTTCATGGATGGTAGCCGCCCGGGACGGCGACGTCGATCGATCGCGGCGCACACCATCGAAACCCATTGTGTCGAGACTATGGGCCGGCCGTGACTATCCCATGACTATTCGGAGGCCCCGAATCTAATCGTGGGACGATTCGGAAATCTGCAGCGCAGCTAGACGATTACAGACTGAAAAGACGCGATATAGTCGGCACGTCAAACCACGTCGGCGGATCCGCCGGCCCAGCCGTCTCCTGCCCCCGGCGATCCCGGGGGGAGGGGTGGCACGGGCCGGCGTCGGGACCGGCTATTCCGGTCGCTTGGTCAGGCTGAAGTCGAAGGCCGCCCGGCAATTCTTGGTATCGCCGAAGTTCTGGATATTTCCGGTCAACCGCACCGACTCGGTGTTGCGGGTGACGCGCGCCGGCACCGTTACCATGCGCACCTTCGCCTGGTTCTCGAAAATCCAGGTGGTGGCCGAGGTTCCGCCGGCGATAGCGTTCTTGTAGTTCTTATTGAACTGACCCTGCTGCAGCCGGTAGCTGTGGGCGAAGAACAGCGGATGGAAGAGGCCCATCCGCACGCCTGGTCCGTTGTTGGCTATCTTGGGCGGGCGGTAGCGGACGCTGACATACTCCACGTCACGGAACCCATCGTTGGTGCAGGCCGCTGTCTCCATGGTCACAAAACCGCCGCCGCGCCATTCGACGACCTGCGCCTGTGCGGCGGATGAAAGCAACAGGGCACCCAGCCCCAGCGTAATCGCTGTCCCCAGCTTCATGTCGCAATCCTTCGAGTTCAGGAGCCGGCGGGCTCGCGCGCCCGCAGAGACTCTCCTCATGGGTTGAAACAAGGGCCGCACCGGCTGGCGAGGCCCACGAGTCCGTCCGCGTTGCTGCGAACTGCGCCCGAATTTACTTCGGAACATAACGTGGCGACAACAGATTGCGTTGACCGGCCTCCGGATCGCCACAGGGGAGGTATGCGCCCCTGTCAGGCGATTGCCGGCCCGGCCAGGCGCAGCGCCCGGTACTCGAGACCCGCCAGCACGGTGACGGCGAGCGCCTGTGCGATCACGAGGGCAAGCCCGAGCGCGTTCGGAACAACGAGGCCGGCGACGATGATGCCCAGGCTCGCGGCGGCCCAGAGGGCGTTTCCGGCCACGACCAGCAGCGCGCCGACCGCCGGAACCTGTTCGCGGAGCGCAACCAGCGCCATGAACGCCGCAATTGGCATCACCACGGCGCCGGCGAGAAAGAGCAGGGGTTCGGGAAGCGCCGGCGCTGCGGCGACGGGTCCGGCGGCAGTCATGAGCGCGACACCCATTGCGGCGCAGGTCGCGGCATCCAGTGCAAGCAGGCGCCGCAGGGTGGAATCTGCAGGTGTGGCGATTGGTGCCCCCGTGCGGGTCGGGTTGCCGGTGGAGGATGTCGATGTCGGCATGGTTCGATGCTCCGGTTTCGGGTCAAACCGGCCAGGATCGGCCGGCAGTGGCGAGCATCTCGGCTGCAGCGGCGGCAGGCGATTACCGGGCAGGTAATTGGCGGAGGTCCGGCCCGGCGCTAGCTTGGCAGCATGGATACGGACAGCACTTCCTTCGGCGAACTTCTCCAGTCCTGGCGCCGCCGCCGGCGCATGAGCCAACTCGACCTCGCCTGCGAGGCAGGCATCTCGCAGCGACATGTCAGCTTCGTCGAATCGGGCCGGTCGTCGCCGAGCCGCGATATGGTGCTGCGGCTGGCCGAGCATCTCGACGTACCTTTGCGCGACCGCAATACGCTCCTGGCCTCGGCGGGCTTCGCCCCGATCTACCGGGACCGGTCGCTCGACGAGCCCGCCCTCGAGCAAGCTCGACGTGCGGTGACGACGCTGCTGGAGGCGCACTCGCCCAACCCTGCGCTGGCCGTCGACCGACACTGGACGCTGGTCGCCGCCAACAGTGGCATCGAGATGCTGCTGAAGGGGATCGACGAGGAGCTGCTCGTGCCTCCGGTGAACGTGGTCCGGCTGAGCATGCATCCGCGCGGGCTGGCGCCGCGCATCGGCAATTTTCGGGAGTGGCGGGCCCACGTCATAGCCCGGCTGATGCGGCAGGTGGACGCTTCCGGAGACGCCGTCCTCGCCGCGCTGCTGGAGGAGGTGAAGGCCTTCCCCGTTCCCGCTGGCGCCCGGCCGCACCGTCCGCCGGCCGTGGATCCGCTCGCCGGCATCGCGGTCCCCCTGATCATCGAGGTCGACGGTGTCGCGCTGTCCTTCCTGAGCGCCACCACGGTGTTCGGAACGGCGGTCGATGTCACACTGTCGGAGCTGGCGATCGAGAGCTTCCTGCCGGCTGACGCCGCGACGGCGGATGCGCTCGCCCGCCCGCCGTGGAGAAGGTAAGGGGGAAGCTGACGGCCCGGCTCAGGGCGCCGGCCGCTCGACCTTCAACTCGTCCTCGCTGATCGGACGCGCCTCCTCCGGCAGCATGATCGGGATGCCGTCGCGGATCGGATAGGCAAGGCGGGCCGCCCGGCTGACCAGTTCCTGCCGCTCGGCGTCGTACTCGAGCACCGTCTTGGTCAGTGGGCAGACGAGGATCTCGAGCAACCTGCGGTCCACGCCCTGGGGATTCGACGGATCGGACATGATGCGCCTCCGGGAGCTATTGCAGGGTTGAGCCGGAATCGCCGCCCTCGCGGGCGAGCGCCATCTCAGTCACCGCGATCAGCACCTCCGAGCGCGTGCCGAGGTCGTCGGCCTCGAGCAGCGCCTGCTTCTCCCTCGGTCCGTAGGGGCTGAGCATCGACAGCGCGTTGACCAGCGTCTCGTTGGAGGCGCGGTTGATGGCGTCCCAGTCGGTTTCCATCCCGTTGGCGTCGAGGAACGCCCGGAAGGTCTCGAGCAGCCGCTGGCGATCGACCGCGTCCTCGCCGCGATTCGGCTCGAAGTCCGCGGCGAACTCCCGCGCGTCGACCCGGCACCGCCGATAGGGCGTATCGCCGTCTTCCTCGGCGACCACCCGGAACCGCCCGATGCCGGTCAGCGTGATCAGGTAGCGACCGTCCCCGGTCTCCTGAAGCGCGGTCAGGCGGCCGGCGCACCCGATTTGCGCGAGTTCCGGCGATTCCGCCTCGTCGGGCCCGTCCGGGCCGAGCCGGGGCTGGATCATGCCGATCACACGGTCGCCGGCCAGCGCGTCGTCGATCATCTGCAGGTAGCGCGGTTCGAAGATGTTGAGCGGCAGGTCGCCGCGCGGCAGCAGCAGCACGCCCGCCAGCGGAAACACCGGGATCACCGCCGGAAGGTCGGACGGTCGTCGGTATGGCCGGTTGATCGCCATCGGCGGAACGGTCCTCCCGGTCACGCGAACAGGATGGACGAGAGCTTGCGTCGCGCCTCGATGGTGAGCGGGTCCTTCGGTCCCCAGGCCTCGAAGAACTGCACGAGCTGCTTTCGCGCCGCCTCCTCGTTCCAGGCACGGTTGCGCCGGATGATGTGCAGCAGATGCTCCACCGCGTCCTGCCGGTCGCCCTTGGCGTTGAGGACCAGCGCCAGGTCGAAGCGGGCCTGATGGTCGTCCGGATTGGCCTCGGTCCGGGCGGCGAGCTCCCGCAGGTCTCCGAGATCCGCCGTCTGCTCGGCAAGGTCGAGGACCGCGCGGGCGCCCGCGATGGCCGGGTCGGCTTCCTTGCCGGGCGGCACCAGCGCCAGCGTCGCCTTTGCCCGATCCAGCTCCCCCGATGCCACCAGGCAGCGCGCGAGGCCGCCGATCGCGGTCAGATTCTCGCGATCCTCCTGCAGCACCGCGGCATAGATCTCGGCGGCACCGGCGACATCGCCTTCCTCGAAAGCGGCCGATGCCGAGGCGAGCACCTCCTCCAGGCCGTCCCCGGCCGGTCCGGCGAGGCGGTCGATGAAAGCCTTCACCTGGCTCTCCGGCAATGCGCCCATGAAGCCGTCCGCCGGCCGCCCGTCGACGAACGCGAACACCGCCGGAATCGACTGCACGCCCATCTGCTGGGCGACGGCCGGATGCTCGTCGATGTTCATCTTCACCAGCTTGACCGCGCCCTTGGCGGCGCGGACCAGCTTCTCCAGCACCGGTGTGAGCTGCTTGCACGGTCCGCACCAGGGCGCCCAAAAGTCCACGATCACCGGCTGCGCGCGCGAAGCCTCGACCACGTCCGCCATGAAGTCACGGGTGGTGGTGTCCTTGATCAGCCCGTCGGCGGCGCTGCCCTGGGCGCCGCCGGAAGCCAGCGAGGAAAGGTCCATGTCCGGTTCCCTGATCGGTTTGGACGCACGGGACTGTCAGCCCGTCCCGCGCGCCGCGATGTCGGCCCTAAGATGGGGCGCTTGCCGATTTAGTGCAAATCGTTGCCCGATCCGCGGATCGCCTTCACCAGCGGATCGTGGCCGCACGCCTTGAGGAAGGCTATCATGTCGTCGCGCCGGATCGTCGTGGTCGCTTCGTTGGTGAGCGGATGGAAGTTCAGGAGATCGTGGCGCAGCAGCTCGGCGTCGAGCACCACCGTGACCCGGCCCCCGGTATCGTTGACGACTCCGAAGGGCGTCACCGAACCGGGCTGGACGCCCAGCGTCTCCACCAGCAACTCGGGCCGGCCGAAGCTGAGGCGTGCCGAGCCGATCCTCTCGTGCAGCCGCTTGAGGTCGATCTCGGCGTCCTCCTCGGCGACGACCAGCCAGATCCTGTCCTTCTTGTCCTTCATGAACAGGTTCTTGGTATGGCCGCCGGGGATCTCCCCGCGCAGCTTCTGCGAATCCGCCACGGTGAACAGCGGAGGGTGACGGACCGTCGTGGTCTCGATGCCGAGGGCATCGAGGCGGGCGAGAAGATCATCCGGAGAGAGTGGCATCGCGATGTCCCGAGTGCGGATCCGAGCAGACCCGCTTCTAGACATGCGACGCGGGATGCTCAAGCCTGGCCTGCGGCACGACGACTCGACCGCTCGGCGCCCTTGCCGGCCGGTCTCGAGACCGTGGCTCGATATGCTCCCAATCCGGGATTCCCGCTCATATGCGTCGAGCCTGGACAGGGCATTGCAAACAGTCAGTGTCTCGTGCATATAGGCACCGTCCGCCCGAAAGGCGGCGCGCGAGCGGGTGTAGCTCAGGGGTAGAGCACAACCTTGCCA
>JAEYRQ010000470.1 GCA_023435545.1 Pseudomonadota bacterium
CTGTAGGGCACACCGACGACGCGGTTGGTGGCGATGTCCTTGCGGATCAGGTCGGTCCGAAGCTCGTTGCGGGCAAGCCAGGGATAGCCGGGCATGATCGAGGCGGGCACCACTGCGCGCGGGTCTATCAGATGGTCCCGGTGCCAGTCGTCCGAGTACTTGCCGCCGACGCGGGCGAGATCCGGACCGTTGCGCTTCGAGCCCCACTGGAAGGGGTGGTCGTACATCGACTCGGCGGCGAGGCTGTAATGGCCGTAGCGCTCAACCTCGTCACGCAGCACCCGGATCATCTGGCTGTGGCAGGTGTAGCAGCCCTCGCGGATGTAGATGTTGCGGCCGGCGAGTTCGAGCGGGGTGTAGGGCCGCATGCCCTCCACCTTCTCGATCGTCGAGCGCAGGTAGAAGTTCGGCACCAGCTCGACGAGACCACCGATCGCGACGACGATCAGGATGAAGACGGTGAGAAGAATGGAGTTCTTCTCGAGGATGGCGTGCTTGTTCAACATGACGTCTCGTCCTCACTCGGCGGGCTGGAGAGCGGCGCCGGGGGCGCGGGCCGGCTCTGCCGCCGGCTCGCCATACCGCACCGTCATCCACAGGTTGTAGGCCATGATCAGCGCGCCCACGAGGAACAGCGCACCGCCCAGCGCCCGGATGACATAGAAGGGATGCATCGCCTCGACGGTCTCGATGAAGGAGTACTCGAGGAAGCCGAGCGGGGTGTAGGCCCGCCACATCAGGCCCTGCATGATGCCCGAGACCCACATCGCCGTGATGTAGAGGACGATGCCGATGGTCGCGATCCAGAAGTGCCAGTTGACCAGCTTCAGCGAGTAGAGGCCCTTGCGGTTCCACAGCCACGGCACCAGGCAGTAGATGGCGCCGAAGGAGACGAAGCCGACCCAGCCCAGCGCGCCGGAGTGCACATGGCCGATGGTCCAGTCGGTGTAGTGGCTGAGCGAGTTCACCGCGCGGATCGACATCAGCGGGCCCTCGAACGTCGACATGCCGTAGAAGGCGACCGAGACCACCAGCATGCGCAGGACGGGATCGGTCCTGAGCTTGTCCCAGGCGCCCGACAGCGTCATCAGGCCGTTGATCATGCCGCCCCAGCTCGGCATCCACAGGATGATCGAGAAGGTCATGCCGAGCGTCTGGGCCCATTGCGGCGCCGCGGTGTAGTGCAGGTGGTGCGGGCCGGCCCAGATATAGAGGAAGATCAGCGCCCAGAAGTGGATGATCGACAGCCGGTAGGAATAGACCGGCCGCTCCGCCCGCTTCGGCACGAAGTAGTACATGATGGCGAGGAAGCCCGCGGTCAGGAAGAAGCCGACCGCGTTGTGGCCGTACCACCACTGGGTCATCGCGTCCTGCACGCCGGACCAGGCGATGTAGGACTTCGACCCGGTCAGCGAGACCGGCACCGTCGCGTTGTTGACGATGTGCAGCATCGCGATGGTGACGATGAAGGCCAGGTAGAACCAGTTCGCCACGTAGATGTGCGGCTCCTTGCGCTTCCACAGGGTGCCGAGGAAGACGAGGAGATAGACGACCCAGACGACGGTCAGCCACAGGTCGGCGTACCACTCCGGCTCGGCATATTCCTTCGACTGGGTGACGCCGAGGAGGTAGCCGGTGCCGGCGATGACGATGAAGAAGTTGTAGCCCCAGACAACGAACCACGGCCACAGGCCGCCGGCCATGCGCGCCCGGCTGGTCTTCTGCACCACGTACATGGACGAGGCGATCAGCACGTTGCCGCCGAAGGCGAAGATGACGGCGGAGGTGTGCAGCGGCCGCAGCCGGCCGAAGCTGATCCACGGCAGATCGAGATTCACCGCCGGGTAGGCCAGCTGCAGGGCGATGATCAGCCCCACCAGGAAGCCTGCGATGCCCCAGATCACCGAGAGGGCCGTCGCCAGCTTGACCGGCCCCATCTGGTAGTTCGGGTGCCCGTCGATCTCCTCGGGGACGTTATGGTCCCGCTTGGCGTAGCCGTTGAAGATGGCGAAGGTTCCGACGGCCGCGGCGGCGAGGCCGAGCCAGGCGTGGAAGGCCATCACCGCATCATCAGACTTTGCCGCGATCAGCAGCGTGAGGACGACGCAGACGAGGAGCAGTGCAGCGACACCGGCTTCGTCCAGTGTCAGGGATTTGGCCGTAAGGGAGCGTGCCATATCGGGGGTCCGTTCTCGGTCCGTTGCCGGGTCCACGATCCTCGACGGATCGCCGGCCGACCCAACGCCTCGAACAGGTCCAGCGCATTGACTTGCATCAAGTCATCACGCGCAGTCGGATTTTTCCCCGCCTTGTATCCTTCCGGTGCCGGTGGCGGAGGGCCTGCCGGTATTGCGCCGGGCCGCCGAAGCTGCCACAGGGAGCGCGGGCCGGTCGGGACGACCGGCGCAGGCCGCACAGGGAGGATCCGCCGCCTCATGCAGAACACCACAAACGCCTTCAAGCACGCGATCGCCGCCGGCACGAGGCAGATCGGGCTGTGGAGCAGCCTGTGCAGCAATATCGGCGCGGAGATCATCGCGGATTCCGGCTTCGACTGGATCCTGTTCGATACCGAACATTCCCCCAACGAGGTACCCGGGCTGGTGACCCAGCTGCAGGCGGCGCAGGCCGGCACGGCAACGCCGATCATCCGACCGGCCTGGAACGATCCCGTCATCATCAAGCGCATCCTCGACATCGGCGCGCAGGCGATCCTGGTGCCCTTCGTCGAGACGGCGGAGGAGGCGGAGAGGGCGGTCGCCGCCACGCGCTATCCGCCGGACGGCATCCGCGGGACCTCCGGCTCGTCGCGGGCGGCGCGCTACGGCAGGGTGAAGGACTACCTGAAGCACGCGAACGAGGAGATCTGCGTGCTGGTGCAGGTCGAGACCGCAGGCGCGCTCGAGCGTCTCGAGCAGATAGCCTCGGTGCCCGGCGTCGACGGGGTCTTCATCGGCCCATCCGACCTCGCCGCCTCGCTCGGCCATATCGGCGAATTGAACCATCCCGAGGTGCAGATGGCGATCGAGGACGCCATGCGGCGGCTGACGAAGATCGGCAAGCCCCCCGGCATCCTCACCGCCAGCGAGGCGGACGCCCGGCGCTATATAGAATGGGGCGCTGTATTCGTCGCTGTCGGTTCGGACGTGGGCCTGCTGGCCAAAGGCGCCGACACGCTGGCGAAGTCGTTCAGCGGACTGGGCTAGGATCCGCCGTCGCCGCCCTTGGGAGGGCGGGCGAGCGCGCCTCGGCGGCGCCCGAAGAGCAGCGGCGACAGG
>JAEYRQ010000629.1 GCA_023435545.1 Pseudomonadota bacterium
CATGGCTGATGCGACGACGCTCACCGAGGCGGGGTATGTCGGCGAGGATGTCGAGAACATCATCCTGAAGCTGCTGCAGGCGGCCGATTACAACGTCGAGCGGGCGCAGCGCGGCATCGTCTACATCGACGAGGTCGACAAGATCAGCCGCAAGTCCGACAACCCCTCCATCACCCGTGACGTGTCGGGCGAGGGCGTCCAGCAGGCGCTCCTGAAGATCATGGAGGGCACGGTCGCCAGCGTGCCGCCGCAGGGTGGCCGCAAGCACCCGCAGCAGGAGTTCCTGCAGGTCGACACGACCAACATCCTGTTCATCTGCGGCGGCGCCTTCTCGGGCCTCGAGAAGATCATCTCCTCGCGCGGGCAGGGCACCTCGATCGGCTGCGGCGCCGAGGTGAAGTCGCACGACGACCGCAAGACCGGCGAGATCTTCCGCGAGGTGGAGCCGGAGGACCTTCTGAAGTTCGGCCTCATCCCCGAGTTCATCGGGCGCCTGCCGGTGATCGCGACGCTGAACGACCTCGATGAGGACGCGCTCGTGCGCATCCTGACCGAGCCGAAGAACGCGCTCGTGAAGCAGTACCAGCGCCTGTTCGAGATGGAGGGCGTGGAACTGTCGCTGCCGCTCGACTCCCTCGAGGCGATCGCCCGCAAGGCGATCGAGCGCAAGACCGGCGCGCGCGGCCTGCGCTCCATCATGGAATCGATCCTGCTCGACACGATGTTCGATCTGCCGAGCCTGGACGGGGTCGAAGAGGTCGTGCTCGGCCCCGACGTGGTCGAGGGCAAGGCCCGTCCGCTGTACATCTACACGGACCGCGCAGAGAGCGTCGAATCGAGTGCCTGACACAGGCTGTCGGTGCTGCCCCGGACCGGTCCGGGGCGGCACTTGACTTGCCCCGGGGGCGTGTCCACCTATTGAGGCGACACTCGGCAACGCCGCAGAGCGAGTCGACCGGTTCGGGTCCATCGATGGCCCGAAGCCTTCAGACCGGCCGCTGACCCGTGCGCGTCCTCCCGGCGTATAAGCTGGCGATTGCCCCACCAATATGAGAGGACCATTTCATGGCCGACGACACGACTCGCGTCATCGGAGCCGCCGGCGGAGCGGACACCTATCCGGTGCTGCCGCTGCGCGACATCGTCGTCTTTCCCCACATGATCGTGCCGCTTTTCGTGGGTCGTGAGAAGTCGATCCGCGCCCTGGAAGAGGTGATGCGGGCAGAGCGCCCGATCCTGCTTGCCACCCAGAAGAATGCTGGCGACGACGAGCCGGCGACGGAGGCGATCTACGAGGTCGGCACGCTGGCCTCGGTGCTGCAACTGCTCAAGCTTCCCGACGGGACCGTCAAGGTGCTGGTCGAGGGGCAGAGCCGCGCGCGCCTGACCGGATATACCGACCAGACCGAGTACTTCGAGGCGCACGCCGTCGCGCTCGCCGAGGAGGCCGGTGACGAGGTCGAGGTCGAGGCTCTTGCCCGATCGGTGGTCGCGGAATTCGACAACTACGTGAAGCTCAACAAGAAGGTATCGCCCGAGGTGCTCGGCGCGGTGACCCAGATTGACGAGTATTCCAAGCTCGCCGACACCATCGCCTCGCACCTGGCCGTCAAGATCCCGGAGAAGCAGAAGATCCTGGAGACGGTCTCCGTTCCCGCGCGCCTCGAGCAGGTGCTCGGCATGATGGAGAGCGAGATCAGCGTCCTTCAGGTCGAGAAGCGCATCAGGAGCCGTGTCAAGCGTCAGATGGAGAAGACGCAGCGCGAGTACTACCTGAATGAGCAGATGAAGGCGATCCAGAAGGAGCTGGGCGATTCGGAGGACGGCCGCGACGAGCTGGCCGAACTCGAGGACAAGATCGCCAAGACGAAGCTCTCCAAGGAAGCCCGCGACAAGGCCCAGGCCGAGCTGAAGAAGCTCCGGCAGATGAGCCCGATGTCTGCCGAGGCGACGGTGGTGCGCAACTACCTCGACTGGCTGCTGTCGATTCCGTGGGGCAACAAGTCGCGGATCAAGAAGGATCTCGGCCACGCACAGGACGTTCTGGACGCGGACCACTTCGGTCTCGAGAAGGTCAAGGACCGAATCGTCGAGTACCTTGCGGTCCAGCAGCGCGCCAACAAGCTGCGCGGTCCGATCCTGTGCCTCGTCGGTCCTCCGGGCGTCGGCAAGACCTCGCTCGGCAAGTCGATCGCCAGGGCGACGGGACGCGAGTTCGTGCGCGTTTCGCTCGGCGGCGTGCGCGACGAGGCCGAGATCCGTGGTCACCGGCGCACCTATATCGGCTCGATGCCCGGCAAGGTTATCCAGTCCATGCGGAAGGCGAAGATGGCCAATCCGCTGTTCCTGCTGGACGAGATCGACAAGATGGGCGCCGACTTCCGCGGCGATCCCTCGGCGGCTCTGCTCGAGGTGCTCGCTCCCGAGCAGAACTCGACGTTCAACGACCATTATCTCGAGGTCGACTACGATCTCTCGAACGTCATGTTCGTGACGACGGCGAACACGCTGAACATTCCGCCGGCACTGATGGACCGGATGGAGATCATCCGCATCGCCGGCTACACCGAGGACGAGAAGGTCGAGATCGCCCGTCGGCACCTGATTCCCAAGGCGATCCGGGAGCACGGCCTGAAGTCCAAGGAGTTCACGATCGCCGATGACGCACTGCTGACCGTGATCCGCCGCTATACGCGGGAGGCCGGCGTGCGCAACCTCGAGCGTGAACTGGCGACGCTCGCCCGCAAGGCGGTGAAGGACCTCATCATCTCGCAGAAGAAGACGGTGAAGGTCACAGCCAAGAACCTCGACGACTATCTCGGCGTGCCGCGCTATCGCTACGGCGAGGCGGAGCTCGACGATCAGGTCGGCGTGGTGACGGGGTTGGCCTGGACCGAGTTCGGCGGGGAACTGCTGACCGTCGAGGGCGTCATGATGCCGGGCAAGGGCAAGATGACGGTCACCGGCAACCTGCGGGACGTGATGAAGGAATCGATCCAGGCGGCTGCGGCGTATGTCCGTTCCCGGTCCATCGATTTCGGCATCGAGCCTCCGATGTTCGACAAGCGTGACATCCATGTCCACGTGCCGGAGGGGGCGACCCCGAAGGACGGGCCGTCGGCAGGCGTCGCGATGGCGACGGCGATCGTGTCGATCATGACCGGCATCCCTGTGCGCAAGGACGTCGCGATGACCGGCGAGATCACCCTGCGCGGCCGCGTGCTGCCGATCGGCGGCCTCAAGGAGAAGCTGCTGGCCGCCCTCAGGGGCGGCATCCGCACCGTGATCATTCCGGAGGACAACGCCAAGGATCTGGCGGACATCCCGGACAACCTGAAGAGCGGCCTGGACATCATCCCGGTCGCCAGGATGGAGGACGTGCTGAAGCGCGCCCTGGTGCGCCAGCCCGAGGCGATCGAATGGGAGGAGCCGGCCGGTTCCCCCCGCGTCGCCGGGGAGGACGAATCCCAGTCCGGATTTGTGGCGCACTGAATCTTTTTGGGATATGAAGGCGCCCGCCACTCAGGGGGGCGCCGTTTGCGTTGCCCGCCGGGACACGAGGCGATAAA
>JAEYRQ010000631.1 GCA_023435545.1 Pseudomonadota bacterium
CCGTTAAATATTCGATTGGGGCCTGGCGCACAAAAACAGCGGCGACGCAGACGTCGAAGCTTTACGATAACGATCTCATTCTCAACACGCCCCTGATCTACCAAGGGCTCGGCCTCATCCTGGCGTCCAGCCCCAACGTGGTTTGCAGTGCACAGGTTCTGGACGTCCGCAGTGAATTTCCAGAATACCTCGTCGACCTGCACATGAACCGCGTACAGTAGGGCGGGTACAGCGCGTCAATCCCGCAGCTTGAACTCGATCCGGCGGTTGATCGCCTTGCCGCGCTCCGTCGCGTTGGATGCCAGTGGCCGGCTCTCGCCATAACCCAGCGGCGTGAATCGATCGACTGGCAGCCCATTCGCTACGATCATGTCGATCACAGTGCGAGCCCGGGCCAGGCTCAGCCGGTAGTTCGCCTCGTCGGTGCCATCCGAGTCCGTGTGACCGGCCACCGCCACCAGCGCCCCTAGACAGCCCGACAGCTCATAGGAGATCCGGTCGACAAGAGCACGGGCCTCGCCCGCCAGGGTTGCCCGGCCCGCATCGAACTCGATCGGCAACTCCCCGACCAGTGTCCCGACCGCCACCTCGCACTCCGCCGCCGGACGTGGCGGCCCGGCATGGCCGGTCGAGACGCCGTCAATCGATACATTGACGCCGCCCGTCCCGACTGCGTCGGCCAGGGCCTGCCATGCCGCCGCGTGGAAAGTCGAGCCGCGCAGAACGATTCGATCGGACAAGATGTCGGCCTCGCCGGTCGCCAGGAAGCGCAGCAACTCGATCGCCGCTGTCGCCAGACGCACCGCCTCGCGACCACCCGCGGCAGCCTTCTCGTCGGTTACGGTCGTGATCGGAAGATCCGGATAGACGGAACGGACGGCCGCCAGCAGTTCCGAATGCTGGCGCGCGTCGGCAAGGTTACCGCGAATCTCCAGCGCCGAGGGCGTCAGCCTGATCGCAATGAACGGGTGGGGCGAATCTGCTGCCGTGTCCTGCGCGGGTCGCAGTCCCTCCTCGTCGGAGACCGACGACTCGATCTCGGTCCCGTCGGATGCCGCAGACAGTGCAGTCCTGCCGCAGGGCGGTATGACCGTCGCCAGGACGAGAGCTGCACCGGCAATTCGGAGAAGCACCAGCGCCCGGAGACCGTCTCGTCCTCGTCCTGCCGCTGTCACGCACTCCCTCGCCGCTGCCTGATTCGCGTTGCGCTCATTCCGGAAGTCTATGAGATTCGCCACGCCACGGGACAACGCCAGAAATCCGCGCCGGCGCGCCTCGGACGGGCCTCGGACGGGCCTCGGTCGGCCCTCGGATGATGCGATCCGGGAACTGGCCTCCACTAGCGCCACATCCTCGGCCGTTTCAGCACCAATCTGATGGCTCCCTCCCCTGAAGCGAACACTCCGAACCGGGGTAGCCGTACAGCGCACGAAAAACCCCGGTGGCTTGCGCCACCGGGGCTGATCAGATCAGGCGGTCCAGGGAACCCGGGCCGCCCCTGCCCTTTGATCAGAAGGAGCGGGTGACCTGGAAGGCGGCCGAGAAGGCGCCGTCGTCTTCAGCAATCGGCGACGGGAACGGCGTCAGGTTGATGCCGCCACGGCTGCCGTTGAAGTCGATGTTGCCGTAGGTGATGTCGAACTGGAACGTGGTCCGGGGAACCGGGGTCCACGCGAAGTCGAGGTACACCTGCCACAGGTCGACGTCGGTATCGACCGCGAAGCCAGCGAGAGGCTGGAACGGAGCGAATGCCGTCTTCGGGAACTCGACCCGGCCGTAGCCACCGCCGAGGGTCGTGTTGAAGGTCGGCGACCAGTTGTGCGTGAAGTTGGCCAGAACCGACCAGCTCTGCACGCTGTCGAGAATGCAGTCCGTGAAGACCACCAGGAACGGCGTGCAGTCACCCCACACGACGTTGTTGGTGCCAATCATGTCCTGATTGTACTGGCTCGCACCATCGGTGTAGATCGCCTTGAACGAGAAGATGTCGCCCTCGCCGATCGTCGGAGTGTTGATCACCAAGCCGAACAGAGCGGCCCACCCGATCTCCGAGTCGGTCCAACCACCGTCAGTGTATTCGTTGTTGTGGATCGCACCGGACAGCTGGGCATTACCCCAGTCGCCCTGGACGCGGATGTTGGCGACGACGTCCGGACCCTCGTTGCGATCGTTGACCGCGGTCGCGAACGGCAGCCACACGCCCGACGCGAAGGTCGCGGTCGGGAAGTTGTAGTTCTGGTCTTCGATTGCGACCGAGAACGACCAACCCGCACCGAACGACTGGGTGTAGCGGATCTGGTTACGGCGCATGAAGTTGTCGCCGATGATCACGTACGGATCAGTCGTGGTGGCCGAAGAGTCGAGGTGCAGGAAGGTCGACCACGTCTTACCGAAGGTCCAGTTGCCGAACTGGACGAAGGCGTGACGCAGAACCGCAGCGCCACCCGAACGGGTGTCGTTGTCGGTGGCCTGCAGTTCGACGAACGCACGGACGGTGCCGTACTCGGTCGAGGTGCGCGCGTCGAAGTTCACGCGGCCCTGGCCGTACATGATGAACGTGTCATCAATGAAATGCGCGTCCGGCACGATGCCGCGAACGAGGTAGAACCCGCTCGTCGGATCGAAGTTCGCCCACTGGTCCTCAGCACCAGCGACGACCAGTCGTGCGAAACCGCCGACCTTGAAGCAGATGTCGGTTCCCGGCAGCTCGATGAAGCCGGTGATGTCACACCGGTACACCGGCTCCCGGGGAGCCTTGACGTCCATCATCATGTCGGCGGCCTGGGCCCCCGTCGCGGCAGCGAGGAACGCTGCAGCAGAGCCGAGGAAGATGTTTCTCATCTTGTTCATCCTGACCTCCAATTTCCACCTTAGGGACCAGGTACCTCGCCCGGCGCACCGGATCCGTTCCCCAATTCCCCGCGATACCTGCGGACCCGAGGCGACCCCGAACGC
>JAEYRQ010000015.1 GCA_023435545.1 Pseudomonadota bacterium
GGCTTCCCCCGTCTGCGTGATCGTCATGGTCCGCCTTTCCCTGTCGCCGTCGTCTGCTAGTTTCTCCGGCAGGCCCGGTCAAGACGGAGGCGGACATGACGCTGACCACGACACCTGCCGGGGAGATCGGCAGCACGGCGCCCGATTTCCGGCTGACGGGCATCGACGGCCGCGACTGGTCGCTCTCCGAGGTCCGGGGTGAGCGCGGCACGGTGGTCGCCTTCATCTGCAGCCACTGTCCCTATGTGAAGGCGGTGATCGACCGCCTGGTCGAGGACGCCGCCGCGCTCGAGGCGCACGGCGTGCGGACGGTGGCAATCATGCCGAACGACTGGCAGGCCTACCCGGCGGATTCGCCGGACAAGATGAAGGCCTTCGCCGCCGCGCACGGCTTCGGCTTCCCCTATCTGATCGACGAGAGCCAGGATGTCGCGCGGGCCTATGGCGCGGTCTGCACCCCGGACCTGTTCAGCTACGACGCGGACCTGGTGCTGCGCTACCGCGGCCGCGTCGATTCCGCCGGCAAGAAGCCAGCCGGCCCGGACACGAGGCGCGAGCTTCGCGAGGCGATGATAGCGGTGGCCGCCGGCCGCGAGCCGGAAGCCACGCAGCACGCCTCGATCGGATGCTCGATCAAGTGGCGGCGATGAAGCGGCGCAGGCTGGAATGTCGCTAGGCCAACACAGGACGTCGCGATCGCGGCAGGTGACGCCGGCTGACGCCAGTCGGCGCCGCAGCGCTTCTGGAACGTTGAGCTAACCATCTGGCAATCATCGCCTTTCCATGACCGGTGGCGGACGCTCGCGCACGTCGCAAAACAGACGGATGCTGTCGTGTGAAAGCCAGCTTCGGGCCGGTCCCGCAGGCAGTATTGTCGGCAAGAAGCAGTTGGCCGCGTCCCGTTGGAACCGCAACGCCCGGCACCGACTTCCCGTTTTAGTCGAAGCAACGAGCGTCGCGGTCACGAGCCGCGCGAGGGTGTGATGATGTCGCATTCCGTCTTTTCGGCTGCCCGCTCCCGGATGCCCGCCTCGATCGAGGCGACGCCGAAGCAGGTGATCGAGACCGATCATCTGGAGGGCCTGTTTCCCCGGCTGACCAGCGTCTATCTGACCGAGGTCGGCACGACTCCGCTGCCGGCCTTCATTGCAGCGGCGCGCAGGCTGCGGCTGGCCGGCTACTGCCCGGTGCCGCATCTGGCCGCGCGCCGGATCGCGAGCCATCACGACCTTCGCGACAGGATCGCGCGGCTCACCGGTGAAGCCGGCGTCGACGACGTACTGGTGATCGGCGGCAGCGTCGACGCGCCGGCCGGCCCGTTCACCTCCTCGATGGACCTCCTGCGCACCGGCGTCCTCGCCGAGCACGGCATCACGCGGGTCGGCGTCGCCGGACATCCGGAGGGCAGCCCCGACATCCCTGCCGGCGAGGTCGATGCGGCGCTCGCCGAGAAAGCGGCTTTCGCCGCCGGGCAAGGCATCGACATGCGCATCGTCACCCAGTTCGGCTTCGACGACGGGCGCTACATCGCCTGGGCGGACGGATTGCGGGCCGCCGGCATCGACCTGCCGGTGCATGTCGGCATCTCAGGCCCGGCGAAGATCACCACGCTCCTGAAGTATGCCGCCCTGTGCGGCGTCGGCCCTTCGCTCGACTTCCTTAAGAAGCGGGCGGGATCGGTGATGGCGCTCGCCGCCGGCTACAGCCCCGAGGGGCTGGTGCAGGCGGTCGAGGCGCATGTGGCGGCGCACGCCGATTGCAGCATCGTCCAGCTCCACGTCTTCCCATTCGGCGGCCTGCGCAAGAGCGCGGAATGGCTCGCAGAACGAGGATCGTGGTTTTCGGAAACGGTAGAGAACGACACAGCCGACCACTGGCTGGAGGCCTGAGATGACCCGCACAATCGTCGCTTCGGCCACGCGCACCGTCGTCATCGGCTTCGACCAGCCGTTCTGCGTGATCGGCGAGCGCATCAACCCGACAGGACGCAAGAAGCTCGCCGCCGAGATGATCGAGGGCAACTTCGACACGGTGCGGGCCGACGCGCTCGCCCAGGTCGCGGCAGGCGCGACGATGCTCGACGTCAATGCCGGCGTCACCGCCGTCAACCCGAACGAGACCGAGCCGCCGCTTCTCGTGCAGACGCTTCAGATCGTCCAGGAGCTGGTGGATGTGCCGCTGTCGATCGATTCCTCGGTGACGGCGGCGATCGAGGCGGGGCTGAAGGTGGCGAAGGGCCGGCCGCTGGTGAACTCGGTGACCGGCGAGGAGGAGAAGCTCGAGGCGATCCTTCCGCTCATCAAGAAGTACGACGTGCCGGTTGTGGCGATCTCCAACGACGAGACCGGCATATCTGAGGACCCGGACGTACGTTTCGAGGTGGCGAGGAAGATCGTCCAGCGCGCCGCCGACCACGGCATTCCCGCCCACGACATCGTGGTCGATCCGCTGGTGATGCCGATCGGCGCGATGGGTACCGCCGGCCAGCAGGTGTTCCGCCTGGTGCGGCGGCTGCGCGACGAACTGAAGGTCAACACCACCTGCGGGCTGTCGAACATCTCCTTCGGCCTGCCGCACCGGCACGGCATCAACGCCGCCTTCATCCCGATGGTGATAGGCGCGGGGATGACCTCGGCGATCATGAACCCCTGCCGGCCGCAGGAGATGGAGGCGGTCCGCGCGGCGAACGTGCTGTCGGGCACCGATGCCAATTGCGGGACCTGGATCAGGACCTACCGCGACCATGTACCGGCGCAGGCGGTGAACGGCGCTTCCGCCGGCGCCACGGCCGGCCCGGCAACCGGAGGCGAGAGCCGCCGGCGCGGCGGCCGCGACGCACGCCGGGCAAGCATGGGGTAGCGGCGGCCCAACCGCCGTCTGCTCCACATCACTCCCGTCATCCCGGCCAAGCGCCGCACGGGCGCCTAGCCGGGATCGGGACGCGCAAGCCGGGCTACGGGGTGACGTCCCGATCCCGGCTCTCGCTTTGCTCGCCCGGGATGACGCGGTGGGGGAGGCGAAGGCGGGGATGATGCGGCCTGGGTGGGGGACGGAACGACACGCGCGTTCCGGCTTTACGGGACTGGGGTGGCGACGGGGAGGCTGATATAACGCGGCAGACAGCGAGATCACCTTGCGCAAGAACACCGTGACACCGAAGATTCCCCGCAGCCCGATGGCGTTCGCCGCGATGGCGAGCGTCGCGCCGTTCGTGATCGGTGCGCGTATGGCGGGCCTCATGCTCGACGCGCAGTCCGCAAGGACGCAGGCCGAATCCCGACGCATGGTCGCCGAGAAGATGGCGGCGACGAACGAGGCAATTATGGCCGCCGGCTTCCAGTTGGCGCGGGAGGGCCTGCGCATGTGGCGGGCCCTGGCACTCGGGCGGGTGCCCGACTTGGCCGGAGCCACCGACCGGACGGCCGGCCGCCTCACCGCGCCCTATGCCAAGCGCGGGCGGGCCAACGCCAAGCGGCTGTCCTCGCGCCAGACCGGCTAGCCACCCATGGACACCCAGGTGGACGCCCTCGTCCTGTTCATGCCCTCGGGGCGGCGCGGGCGCTTTCCGCTCGGCACGCCGGTGCTGGACG